>NZ_KV796748.1:0-65865 GCF_001809235.1 Corynebacterium sp. HMSC072A04
CGTGTCCAAAAACTCCATAGACATCACACTATTAGCTGTTCCACGGTTGTGCTGTTTGTCAGCTCTAGCTTCTCTTTTTCAGCGGGGGAGATCCATTTAATCCCCGATGCCTCTGCCTTATCGATGTCTGCCTTATTGCGGTTCAACCAACTTTCGGCGTCCTTCTTTTCTTTAAAGGTGATCGGTGCTCTGTGCAAAATGCCTTGGTGTTTGAAACTGGCACGCCACCTATTTTTTCCGCGTTGCTCAATTCGCCCCCACGAACGATGGGGCTTATACTTCGGGCCTTTTTCTTTTCGTTTTCGTTCTGCATATTGGGGAACCTTCGGGGAACTCTAGCGCCGTTTTGTGTCATATAATGATGTTAGAAATTACCTAAAATAAATGCAGGTTAAATAGGCATAATGCCAGCTAGGCAAGGGGTAATATTTAGAAACCGATGGAATCCCGTTAGCTCCACCAGTGGCCGTCTCTGTTATGGAGCCGGCCTTTTCCTATGCTGGGAACATGGATGTTTTCACCAAGACCGTGTCCCGTCCTGATCAAGCTGGTGCCGAGGCTGCTGGGTTGAGATGGCTGGCGCAGGCGCATGGCGACGTCGTCGTGGACGTCGCCGAAGTCACCCCCACATCTATTAGCACTCGGCGGGTTGAGCAGTCGCGACCGAGTGCCCTCGCTGCCCGCGCTTTTGGTGCTGCGCTCCGTACGGTCCATGAAGCAGGAGCGCCCGCTTTCGGCGCGCCGCCGGCGGGCTGGGAGGGCGCGAATTTCATTGGACGCGTGGAACAACGCTGCGAACCATGCGAATCCTGGGGCGAGTTCTACGCCGAGCAGCGGGTGTCGCCTTTTATAGGAGGACTGCCTCAAGAGCTACAGGGGATAGTTCGACAAGCATGCGAGGCTATAAAAGCCGTTGAGTGGGACGTGAAACCGGCGCGAATTCATGGCGACCTGTGGGCAGGAAACGTATTGTTTACTGCCTCGTCGGCCGTGATGATCGACCCAGCCGCACACGGCGGACACCCGTGGACGGATTTGGCCATGCTGGAGCTATTTGGCACGCCGTACTATGGCGAGATACTGCGTGGTTATGGGGTGGGGGAGGAGTATCACCAGTGGGTGCCGGTGCATCAACTACACCCGCTGGCGGTTCATTCGATGACGCATGGTCCCGCGTATTATGTACCGCTCGAGCGGGCCGCACGTGCCACGCTCGAAGCGTTGGGCGGATAGTCTTCCTTGTGAGGCGTTAGGCACTAGTGGGTCCTGGCGGCATGGCGCGCTTATGGGCGCCGCGGCGCCAGAGGGTTTCGATGCGCTCGCGGGCGTCGTCAGGCACGTTCTTGCCCTCGAGGTAGTCATCGATGTGGGTGTAGGTGACGCCGAGCGCTTCTTCATCAGAGAGCAATGGGCGGTCATCCTCCAAGTCAGCGGTTGGTACCTTCTTCCACGTGGAATCCGGTGCGCCGAGATGTTTCAGGAGTTGAGCGCCCTGGCGCTTGTTGAGCCCGGCGAGAGGCAGGATGTCGGCAGCGCCATCGCCCCACTTGGTAAAGAAAGCCGTGACGTTTTCGGCGGCATGGTCGCTTCCGATAACGAGTGCGCCGACCTCACCAGCCACCGCATATTGGGCGGACATGCGCAGGCGCGCCTTGAGATTCCCACGGTTGAAATCGTTCAAGTGCTCCGTGTCGAGTGCGGAAGCCACGGCGCCGGCGAGAGCCGCTGTGGCGTCGGCGATGTTGATGGTGAGCCGGTAATCGGGCTGGATGAAATCGAGCGCTACTTGCGCATCGTCCTCGTCCGCTTGCGTGCCGTGGGGAAGACGTACGGCCCAAAAGTGTGCGCCATCGACACGCTCGACGGCCAGCTGGGCCAAGCGGCCGGCAAGGGTAGAATCCTGGCCACCGGAAATACCGAGAACAAAGCCCTGAGCGCCGGTGTTGCGCAGATACGTGGCGAGGAAGTCGACACGGCGTTCAATCTCCTCTGCCGGATCAATGAAAGGTTTCGTCCCTAGCGCAGCGATGATCTCTTGTTGAAGCTCCCTGGATGCTTGTGTCATAGCGACCATGGTAGCCATCACGCGCAGCGGTGGTCCGAGGGTCTGCCAGGTTGGCTCGGGGAAAAATTGGCGTGGCTAGTTCTCGGTGACGTGAGTGTTTTGGTAATGAGGCACTCGTGGGGTAATATTTTTCCTCGTGTCATTGCTGGGTGTCTGCCCAGCTGTGCTTTGAACTAATCAATCGCATCAAGATTGCGCATAACGAAAGGAGCGCCCGATGAAGGTTCGCAAGTCGCTTCGGTCGCTGAAGAAGAAGCCGGGCGCCCAGGTTATTCGCCGCCACGGTAAGGTCTTCGTGATCAACAAGAAGGATCCGCGCTTCAAGGCTCGCCAGGGCTAAGAAACGAGTGTCCTCGGTCCGCCGTCCCCGCATTGTGGGGCGGCGGATTTTTTTATGCCTCCCTTCGCCGGCTGGGATCGGGGGAGGCGTCGCGGGGTGGCCTGCTCCCATTTGTGGACTTTGTCACAAACTGAGTGAATGTTTGGTAAACGTGCAGGGAATATCACCCGTGTAGTTACCGCCGTGGCGGCGGGGGTTGTGGCGGGGTGTCAACATGTGGGGGCGGGCCGAGTTACATCCTGGGAATACCAGCCATGTAACTACTACATATTGTGTCGGTTGCGGGTTGTGGGCACAAAGTATAGTGTCGTTGATGTTGCTCGGGCGGCGGCCCTACATCACCGCTCAGAGCTCGCATGCAGAGCCGCTAAACGCTCTGCTCGTATCGAATTCAACAGTCACTCCGCGTGTAGTGCCGAAGGAAGCTAAAGGAACGTCACATGAGCATCACCCTCTACACCAAGCCAGCCTGTGTCCAGTGCAACGCCACCAAGAAGGCCCTCGACCGTGCTGGCCTCAAATACGAGACGGTGGATATCTCCCTGGATGATGATGCCCGCGACTACGTGATGGCTCTGGGGTACGTCCAAGCACCGGTCGTTGAGGCGCACGGTGAGCACTGGTCCGGCTTCCGTCCTGACCGCATCAAGGCACTCTCTGCGATGGCGGCGAGCGCCTAGGGCAAAACCATGTTGGTCGTGTATTTCTCTTCCGCTACAGAAAACACCCACCGCTTCGTCGAGAAGCTCGGCCTTCCCAACGTCCGCATCCCGCTGCGTCTCAGCGATGAGCCCATCACTGTGAATGAGCCCTACGTCTTGATTTGTCCGACGTATGGGGGAGGGGTATCGATGAGCGGGCGGAACACGCGGCCTGTCCCCAGGCAAGTCATTCGTTTCCTGAATGACGAACACAACCGCAGTTTCATTCGTGCCGTCGTGGCCGGAGGTAACAGCAACTTCGGCAGTGACTTTGGCAAGGCCGGCGAGGTCATCGCAGCCAAGTGTAAGGTTCCTTATGTGTACCGCTTCGAACTTCTCGGAACCGAGGAAGATGTCACAATTTGCCGTGAAGGCCTCTTGGCCAACGCGGCCGCTTTAGGTTTAGCCGCCTAAGGCTTTAATTCCTACCAACCCATCTCTCCATTTCGCCATAGCAAAGAAAGGCCCGTGAACGTCGTGACCACGCAACTGGGTAAGACCGTCGCTGAACCTGTGAAGCCGGAAGAGCAGCTGGACTACCATGCGCTCAACGCCCTGCTGAACCTGTATGACGAGAATGGCAAGATTCAGTTCGACAAGGACCGCGAGGCCGCGAACCAGTTCTTCCTCCAGCACGTCAACCAGAACACAGTCTACTTCCATGACTTGGAAGAAAAGATGCGCTACCTGGTAGAAAACAAGTACTACGAGCCGGGACTGATCGAGCAGTATGACTTTGAGTTCATCAAGTCCCTGTTTAAGCGCGCCTACGCCTTTAAGTTCCGCTTTAAGACCTTCCTGGGTGCCTACAAGTACTACACCTCCTACACGCTGAAGACTTTCGACGGCCGCCGCTACCTCGAGCGCTTCGAGGACCGTGTATCCATGACTGCCTTGTTCTTGGCTGACGGCGACACGAAGCTGGCGGAGCGCCTCGTCGATGAGATCATGACCGGCCGCTTCCAGCCGGCCACCCCGACGTTCCTCAACGCCGGCAAGGCGCAGCGCGGTGAGCTGGTTTCCTGCTTCCTGCTGCGTATTGAGGACAACATGGAGTCGATTGGTCGCTCCATTAACTCTGCTCTGCAGCTGTCCAAGCGCGGCGGCGGCGTCGCTCTGCTGCTGTCTAATATCCGCGAGTCGGGCGCACCCATCAAGCACATCGAGAACCAGTCTTCCGGCGTCATCCCCGTAATGAAGCTGCTCGAGGACTCCTTCTCCTACGCCAACCAGCTGGGTGCTCGTCAGGGTGCTGGTGCGGTCTACCTCAACGCGCATCACCCGGACATCATGAACTTCCTCGACACCAAGCGCGAGAACGCGGATGAGAAGATCCGTATCAAGACTCTCTCGCTCGGCATCGTGATCCCGGATATTACGTTCGAGCTGGCCAAGAACAACGACGACATGTATCTGTTCAGCCCGTACGATGTTGAGCGGGTCTACGGTAAGGCCTTCGGCGATATTTCCGTCACCGAGCACTACGAAGAGATGGTCGAGGATCCGCGTATTCGCAAGAAGAAGATCAACGCTCGTCACTTCTTCCAGACCGTCGCGGAGCTGCAGTTCGAGTCCGGATACCCGTACATCATGTTCGAGGACACCGTGAACCGTGCCAACCCGGTCAAGACTGGGCGCATCAACATGTCGAACCTCTGCTCGGAGATTCTGCAGGTGAACTCCCCGTCGGAGCTCAACGAGGACCTCACCTACAAGACCTTGGGCAGTGACATTTCCTGCAACCTTGGCTCCCTCAACATTGCCGCGACCATGGATTCTCCGGATTTCGCCCTCACGGTGGAAACGGCCATCCGCGGATTGACCGCTGTGGCAGACAAGACCTCCATCAACTCCGTGCCTTCCGTGCGCAAGGGCAACGATGATTCCCACGCCATTGGCCTGGGGCAGATGAACCTGCACGGTTATCTCGGTCGCGAGCACATCGAGTACGGCTCGGAGGAAGGCCTCGATTTCACCAACGCCTACTTTGCGGCCATCATGTATGCCGCGCTGCGCGCATCTAACAAGCTGGCGCGTGAACGCGGCGAATACTTCACGGAGTTCCCGGAATCTGAATACGCGAGCGGCGAATTCTTCGACCGCTACGATCCGGCCGACTTTGCTCCCCGCACGGAGAAGGTCAAGGAACTCTTCGCTAAGTCGTCCATCCACACCCCGTCGGTAGAGGAGTGGGCGGAGCTGAAGGCGGACGTCGCCAAGCATGGCATTTACAACCGCAACCTGCAGGCGGTGCCGCCGACCGGCTCGATCTCCTACATCAATAACTCAACCTCCTCGATTCACCCGATTGCGTCGAAGATTGAGATCCGCAAGGAAGGCAAGATCGGCCGCGTCTACTACCCGGCGCCGCACATGGACAACGACAACCTGGAGTACTTCAAGGACTCCTACGAGATCGGCTACGAGAAGATCATCGATACCTACGCCGAGGCCACGAAGTATGTTGACCAAGGTCTGTCGCTGACGCTGTTCTTCAAGGACACCGCTACTACCCGCGATATCAACCGCGCCCAGATTTACGCTTGGCGCAAGGGCATTAAGACCCTTTACTACATCCGCCTGCGCCAGATGGCTCTGGAAGGTACTGAGATTGAGGGCTGCGTTTCCTGCATGCTCTAACCCTTATTCGCACGCGCCTCAAGCAAGATGGCGCGTGCGATTTTTTCTGCCTCAGGTGAGTCGCCGCGGTTGATGGCTTCTGCCAAATCGAGATGAAGTTGGGCGGTACCGGCCGTCGGGTTTCGCTTGCGGGAACCATAGAGCGAACGCCCGCGCACCATGGAGAGCAGGTAGGGGCTCAGCGCTGAGAACATCTCATTGCCTGAGGCGTGGAGGACCATGGCGTGGAAGCGCAGATCTGTGGCGAGGTGCTCGCCGACGCGCCGCGTGGGCGTGACCTGGAGGCGCTGGGCCAGCTCCAGAATCTCTTCCTTATCTTCAGGGGAGGCGTGCTGTGCGGCTAAGCCCGCGGCGACAGGCTCGATGGCAAGGCGCAGATCATTAAGGGAGGTGCGCTGGCTATCGCGCGCTTTCTCCGAGCCCAGGCGCCACGAAATGATGGCGGGATCGTAGACCGCCCATTCGCTGATGGGGAGCACCGTAATGCCGACGCGGCGCGAGGAAGAGACCATTCCCAGTTGCTCCAGTGCGCGCATGGCTTCGCGCGCCACGGTTCGGGAAATGCCGAAGCGTTCGCAGAGGTCGTTGAGCGTAAAACGTTCACCGGCGGGGAGGGCGCCACTGACGATATCAGTGCCCAACGCGTCCAAAACGGTGCTGAGTAGGGGAGTGGAGGGTTCAGTCATTCCATCGAAACTCGGGGTCGTGGGAGTAGGGCTTAAGTATAAAACACGCAGGAATTTTGGCCCCTAGTTTTACCGGGTACGATGGCACCAGACTCACAAATTACTAGTAAGACGAGGTGACGTGCGTGTCTCACGAGTACGACGATTACATCGCCAGCCACGAGGCTCCGGTGAAGGCAATCAACTGGAACACCATTCCAGATGAGAAGGATCTTGAGGTGTGGGATCGTCTAACCGGCAACTTCTGGCTCCCAGAGAAGGTCCCGGTGTCCAACGACATCCAGAGCTGGAAGACGCTCACGGAGAAGGAACAGGAGACCACCATGCGCGTCTTCGCTGGCCTGACGTTGCTCGACACTATCCAGGGCACCGTGGGTGCGGTATCGCTGCTTCCCGACGCCGTCACGCCCCACGAAGAGGCCGTCTACACCAACATCGCCTTCATGGAGTCGGTGCACGCGAAGTCCTACTCCAATATCTTCATGACGCTAGCGTCGACCCCGATGATCAACGATGCTTTCCGCTGGTCTGAGGAAAATGAGAACCTGCAGCGCAAGGCCAAGATTGTTATGTCCTATTACCAGGGTGACAATCCGCTGAAGAAGAAGGTCGCCTCCACGCTGCTGGAGTCCTTCCTCTTCTACTCCGGTTTCTTCCTGCCGATGCACTTCTCTTCGCGCGCGAAGCTGACGAACACCGCGGATATCATTCGCCTCATCATCCGCGATGAGGCCGTCCACGGCTATTACATCGGCTACAAGTTCCAGCAGGGGTACAAGAAGCTGTCGGGGCCGGAGCAGGAGGAAATGAAGGGCTATGCCTTCGACCTGCTCTACGACCTCTACGAGAACGAGATCGACTACACCGAGGATCTGTATGACGAGCTGGGCTGGACCGAAGATGTGAAGCGCTTCCTTCGCTACAACGCCAACAAGGCTCTGAACAACCTCGGCTTCGAGGGGCTGTTCCCGGCTGATGAGACCCGCGTGTCTCCGGCCATCCTGTCCTCGCTGTCCCCGAACGCGGACGAGAACCACGACTTCTTCTCCGGCTCCGGCTCCTCCTATGTCATTGGTAAGGCGGAGGAAACGACCGATGATGACTGGGACTTCTAGCTAGTTCCTCGCATTTACCTGTCGCCGTACCGCACCTTCTGGCAGGGATCATCCGAAAGGTTGATTCTTTCAGGGGGTGCGTTTTCGGGTTTTGGGGGACGACACCCCCGCGTTGCTGTGTTCTAGATCACCGTATGCTAGGGCGTAGTGTGGGCAGTTGGCCACGTACATGGCGTTATCTGCTCCAAACGGGGTTAGCAAGGTTGGCGGAAAATAACAGAGCGCTGGAAATTCGGCCCTGAGGTGGCCTAATATAATGCGAGTAAACCTAGGTGTTTGACCACTGAGTGTGTGGCGCGAGAAAACGCGTGATGCCGATGTGGTTAAGCACTTGTTCTTCAGGAGGATTTTATGACCGCTGTGGCGCCACGGCTCGACGATTACGTCGCGCCTACACGTCCAGAGCCGACTGGTAACGCAAAGACCGGTTCCAAGGCTTGGATGATGCTAACCACCACCGACCACAAGCAGCTGGGCATCATGTACATGATCATGTCCTTCAGCTTCTTCTTCCTCGGTGGATTCATGGCTCTGCTGCTTCGCGCTGAGCTTTTCACCCCAGGACTGCAGTTCCTGTCCAACGAGCAGTTCAACCAGCTGTTCACCATGCACGGCACTGTCATGCTGCTGCTGTTTGCTACACCAGTGGTGTGGGCATTCGGTAACTACGTTATGCCCCTGCAGATTGGCGCACCGGACGTGGCCTTCCCGCGTCTGAACGCCTTCGGCTTCTGGATTACCCTGACCGGCGGCATTGTTATGCTCGCGGGCTTCTTGACCCCGGGCGGCGCTGCTGACTTCGGCTGGACCATGTACATGCCGCTGGCTGATTCCGTCCACACCCCGGGCATCGGCGCGGACATGTGGATCGTTGGTGTGGGTGCTACCGGTGTCGGTACCATTGCTTCCGCCATCAACATGATCACCACGATTCTCACCCTGCGTGCGCCGGGCATGACCATGTTCCGTCTGCCGGTTTTCACCTGGGCTATCTTTACCGCTTCCATCATCGTGCTGATGATCTTCCCGCTGCTGACTGCTGCGGCTCTGGGTGTTCTGTATGACCGCAAGCTGGGCGGCCACATCTATGACTCTGCCAACGGCGGCGCCATCCTGTGGCAGCACCTCTTCTGGTTCTTCGGCCACCCAGAGGTCTACGTCCTCGCACTGCCGTTCTTCGGCATTATCTCTGAGATTGTCCCGGTCTTCTCCCGTAAGCCGGTCTTCGGCTACATCGGCCTCGTCTTCGCCCTGCTGGCCATTGGTGCTCTGTCCATGGCTGTGTGGGCACACCACATGTTCGTGACTGGCGCCATCCTGCTGCCGTTCTTCTCCTTTATGACCTTCCTGATTGCGGTTCCGACCGGCGTGAAGTTCTTCAACTGGGTCGGCACCATGTGGAAGGGCCACATCACCTGGGATACCCCGATGATCTTCGCCATGGGCTTCCTGACCACCTTCCTCTTCGGTGGTATGACCGGTATTATGCTGGCCTCCCCGGCGTTGGACTTCCACCTCGCAGAGTCCTACTTCCTTATCGCTCACTTCCACTACACCCTGTTCGGTACCGTGGTCTTCTCCGCCTTCGGTGGTCTGTACTTCTGGTTCCCGAAGATGACCGGCCGCATGTTGGATGAGCGTCTGGGCAAGATCCACTTCTGGCTGACCTTCATCGGCTTCCACGGCACCTTCCTGGTTCAGCACTGGGTGGGCAACATGGGTATGCCGCGTCGTTACGCCGACTACCTGGAGTCTGATGGCTTCACGGTCTTCAACCAGATTTCCACCATCTTCTCCTTCGTCCTGGGCGCTTCGGTTATCCCGCTGGTCTGGAACGTCTTCAAGTCCTGGCGCTACGGCGAGATCGTCACCGTGGACGATCCGTGGGGCTACGGCAACTCCCTCGAGTGGGCTACCTCCTGCCCGCCGCCGCGCCACAACTTCGTGTCCCTGCCGCGCATCCGTTCTGAGCGCCCGGCCTTCGAGCTGCACTACCCGCACATGGTTAAGCGCATGCGCGAGGAAGCACACGTCGGGCACTAAGCACTCACTAGCTGAGTACTCCTGAAAACGCCGCCACCCCATCACAGCGATGGGGTGGCGGCGTTTGCCGTTGGTGGAGATTCCAGGATCGCGGTGTGCGATAATGAGGCCCGTGGATAATCAAAGTGAACAAGTTTTCGCCGTTGTCACCGCCTCAGGTCCCGACAAACCAGGCGTGTCTGCCGCCTTCTTCCGCGTTCTTAGCTCCCATAACGTCGAGCTTGTCGACGCCGAACAGGCCATCTTCTCCGGCCGCATCTCCCTCTCTGCGTACATCCGTGTCAGCGCCTCGCGTCTGGAGGCCATGGAGCAGGGGCTGCGCAACACGTTGAGCATCTATGCGCAGTCCATCACCGTGGAGCCCCGGGAGGAGGAAGCCACCTCCCGCCCGCGCTCGACACACGTCGTCGTGGTGCTGGGCCGTCAAGTCAACGCAAGCCACATGTCGGCGATTGCCAAAGAGTTGGCCAACCTCGATGTCAACATCGACCGCATCCGCGGCCTGTCCACGTACCCGCTCAACGGCCTGGAGCTCTACATCACGATCGATGGCTCCTCTGACCCTGTTCGCGCCATGTTGGCCCGCTTGGCCACGGAGCAGGGCGTGGACATCGCCATCGAGCGCTCCGGCCTGCAACGCCGCTCAAAGCGGCTTATTTGCTTTGACTGCGATTCCACCCTCATCACCGGCGAGGTTATCGAGATGTTGGCCGCCCACGCCGGCAAGGAGGCAGAGGTTGCCGCCGTGACGGAGCGCGCTATGCGCGGTGAGCTGGACTTCGAAGAGTCTCTCCGCGAGCGCGTCGCCGCCTTGGCCGGGTTGCCGGAAACGGTGATTAAGGAAACCGCCAACGATATTCGTCTGACTCCAGGCGTGCGCACCACCATCCGCACGCTCAAGCGCATGGGCTACCGCGTTGCGGTGGTGTCTGGCGGCTTCATTCAGGTCCTCGAGGATCTAGCTAAAGAGCTCGACCTCGACTACGTGCGCGCCAATACCCTCGAGATCGAGGACGGCAAGCTCACCGGCCGGGTCATCGGGGACGTCGTGGACCGTAAGGCCAAGGAGATGTTCCTGCGCGAATTTGCTGCGGATTCGGGCCTGAGCATGCGGCAGACCGTGGCGGTTGGTGACGGTGCCAACGATATCGACATGATCTCCGCTGCCGGCTTGGGCATCGCCTTCAACGCCAAACCCGCGCTGCGAGAGGTTGCGGATACCTCGGTCAACCATCCGTACATGGATGAAATCCTGCAAATCCTGGGTATCCCCATGGAGGAAGTTGCCAGTGAATAACCTCCGCGAGGCCCACCGTCGCCTCGTGGCCGCGTGCAGCGAGCGCAGCTGGCGGGAGGATCCCGAGGACCCCAACAAGCCCGAGACCATCCAGGCGATGCAGATAGCGCTCAACCTGCCCAAGCAAGACACACCCACGCGCACGGAGGTGTTGGAGGCAGCGGCGCGGGGCGTGGTCAAGCTCTGCCTCGACGATCGGGCCGGGCAGGATGGGGCCTTCGCCGAGGCCTTGGGGCAGTGGTACGGCCACCGCATCCGCAAGGTGGCCCGCCGGGCGCGCAACAAGGCGTGGCGCGATGTACAGGCTCTGCCTGGGGTCACTGTCAATGACCGCGCGCGTGTCTTCGTCCCCTCGGCGGTACAGGATGTGCACCCGCTCGTCGCCAAGCTGCAGATCGGCCATACTGATCTCCCGCAGGATGAGCCGGGCCCCGCGCTTGCCGACGCCCCCGTGATCTACATCGACTCATCCCTTGCCATGAGCGCCGGAAAGGCTGCGGCGCAAGTGGGGCATGGTTCAATGCTGCTGGCTGCGGCAATAAGCTTCAAGGAAGTAGAGGACTGGGCAGCGCGGGACTTTTCGCTTTCCGTGCGCGAACTCGGCACTGCGGACTTTGCAGCGGCATGCGCTCGCCCCGGTGCTGTTGTGGTGCACGACGCCGGCTTCACCGAAGTTGCCCCAGACTCAGCTACGGTCTGCGCGCTGCGCCGCCCCTAACGGGCTTCGACTAGGCGCTGGAGAGCCCCGCGCACGACGTGCGGGTCGCTCGTGGGCCACATCTGTGGCATCGAGGCCCTCAAGTAGGAGCCATAGCGCTTGGTTACTAAGCGGTTATCCAGTACTGCGACGACGCCGCGGTCGTTAGCAGAGCGCAGCAAACGGCCCGCGCCTTGGGCCATAAGCAATGCAGCATGCGTGGCGGAGACTTCCATGAAGCCGTTGCGCCCGGCGGCCTTCGCGGCCTCGGTGCGAGCCTGCATGAGGGGGTTATCCGGGCGGGGGAAGGGAATGCGGTCGATGAGGACCAGGGAACAAGCAGGACCCGGTACGTCGACGCCCTGCCAAAGGGTTAGCGTGCCGAAAAGACAGGAGTTTTCGTTCTTCGTGAACTTGTCCACGAGAGCGCCGATGGAGTCCTCGCCCTGGAGGTAGATATCGAAGGGGAGCGTGGGCTTGAGTTCCTCGGCTGCCTGCTGCGCGGCTCGCCGCGAGGAGAAGAGCCCGAGCGTGCGCCCGCCCGCAGCCATGATGAGCTCGCGGATCTCCTTGAGCGTCTCGGGGCTGAGGCCGTCACGGCCCGGCTGCGGTAGGTGCGACGCGGTATATAAGATGCCACTGCGCGCGGGGTCGAAAGGATAACCCACATCAAGGCTGTCCCACGTGCCCTTCGGCAGGCCCCATTGTGCGGCCATGGCGTCGAAGCGCCCGCCCAATGCCAGGGTGGCGGAGGTCAGCACCACGGTTTGTTCGCCGAAGAGCTTTTCGTGCAGCATGCCAGCGATGGACAGAGGGGCTACGGCTAGGGTGTCGTTCAGCGTGCGCTCATCGCGCTCCAGCCAGACTACGTCGGCATGTGCGGCGGGGTCACCGGTAGCGAAAACGTCAAGGATGCGAGCGATGGCTTCGACGAGGCTAGCGAGGTGATTGGTCAGGTTCTGGCGCTCCGCAGATTTTTCCGGGTCTTGGGACTGTTCGCCCTCGGGTGCGCGGGCGATGGTGTCGCGGCAGTCGGCCAGCGTGTCCGCCACGCTCATGAGTTGCTGTTTGGCTTCCTCTGGCAAGTCGGTCCAGCGGCCTGGCGCGAATTCTCCGAGGAGTTGACTCAGCTCGTTGGCCTGCTCAGCGAGGCGTTGGTCCTTGCCGTTGGCGCCGAGAGACTTGGCGCGGCTGGCCGCCATCTTCAGCGCGCGCCCGGTGATTTCGGCGGTAGAAACCGAGGTGATGCGGCCATCTAGCTCGTGGGCCTCATCGATGATGACGACATCGTGTTCCGGCAGGATATTGATGTCTGCTACTGCGTCGATGGCGAGCAGGGCGTGGTTGGTGACGACGATATCGACGTCGGCCGCGCGGCGCCGTGCGAGCTCCGCGAAGCAGTCTTCGCCGTGCGGGCAGCGCGTGGCACCGAGGCACTCGTTCGAGGTGACCGATACCTGCCGCCACGCTAAGTCTGGCACGCCCGGTTCCAAGTCCTCGCGGTCACCAGTCTCGGTGTCTTCCGCCCACTCGTAGACGCGCTGGACGTGGCGGCCGAGGTGGGAAACAGCGTCTTCGTCGAGCAAGGCGTCCTCGTCCTCAAGCTCAGCGGCGCGGGAGACTTTGTTGAGGCAGACGTAGTTGGAGCGGCCCTTCATGATGGCGAAGGTCGGCTTCTTTTCTAGGTGCGGCTCGAGGGCCTCGGCCAGACGTGGAAGGTCCCGCTCCACCAGCTGGCGTTGGAGCGCCAGCGTGGCGGTGGAGACGATGACGGTGTGACCGGTTTCCTGTGCGTGGCGGAAGGCAGGCACAAGGTAGGCCAAGGACTTACCTGTGCCTGTTCCTGCCTGCACGGCGAGGTGGCGCTCTTTCTCCAACGCAGTGGTCACGGCCGTCGCCATGCGCACCTGGCCGGGGCGCCGCGAGCCACCGAGGGCGGAGACTGCGGCGTCAAGGAGGTCAACCGTTGTGTCCTGCATTGGTGCCAGTGTAGTCGGTCTTCCCGCGCGTACTTCCTAAGCGTCGAAGCCGATAAAGCGGGTGGGAACCGCGGGCTCATCGCGGGTGAGTGCGAGGCCCTCCCACGGCAGGGTGGTGATGGCTTGGGCCAGGTACTCGCGGGATTCCTCGAGGGTAGGCAGGTTGTCGAGGATCTCGCCGTCGCGCATCAGCGGCACCGTCATCTCGCGGGTGCGCAGCGTCCCGGTCTCTGGGTTCTCGGAGGAGAAGGGGAGCACGAGCTCCTCGACGGCCACCCCGGAGGAGCGGTAGGTGCGCAGGGCGCGCTTTGACCCGCCCTGCGACTTCTTCGAGGAGGAACGCTTGGCCACTGGATGGCCATCGACCTCGACGACCTTGTAGACCATCCCAGCAGTCGGGGCGCCCGAGCCGGTGACCACCGAGGTGCCCACGCCGTAGACGTCGACGGGATCGCCGCGCAGACCGGCGATGGCGAACTCATCCAGGTCGGAGGAGACCACGATCTTGGTGTTGTGGTTGCCCAAATCATCGAGCTGCTTGCGCACACGGCGGGTGACCGCGGCCAAATCGCCGGAATCGATCCGCACGCCGCCCAGCTCGGGTCCGGCCACCTTGACGGCGGTTTCCACGCCCTTGGTGATGTCATAGGTATCCACCAACAGGGTCGTATCCACGCCGAGAGTTTCGATCTGCCCGCGGAAGGCGGCCTCCTCGTTCGGGGTGCCGTCCTCGTTGACGTGTGCCAGCGTCCACGCGTGCGCCGCTGTACCGGAGACCGGAATGTCATAGCGGTAGCCGGCCTCCAAGTTGGAGGTGGCCTGGAAGCCAGCCAGATAGGCGGCGCGGGCAGCAGTCACCGCGGCGTATTCGTGCGTGCGGCGCGAGCCCATCTCAATGATGGGACGGCCGTCCGCGGCAACCACCATGCGGGAGGCCGCGGAGGCCACCGCGGAATCGGAATTCATGATGGAGAGGATCACGGTTTCCAGGATGAGACATTCACCGAAGGTGCCGCGCACGGTCAGCAGTGGCGAGTTGGGGAAGTACAGCTCGCCTTCCCGGTAGCCATCGATCTGCCCGGAGAAACGGTAATTGGCCAGGTATTCCTTGGTTGGAGCATCCAGGAAGTCCATCTCCGCCAGTTGCTGGGCGGTGAAACGGAAGTCCCGGACTGCGCGAAGAACGCGTTCGGTGCCGGCAACAACGCCGTAGCGCCGTTCGTTGGGAAGGCGGCGGGCAAAAACTTCGCAGGCTACCTGGCGGTGCGCGGAGCCATCGCGCAGCGCCGCTTGCAGCATGGTCAGCTCGTACTTATCGGTAAGAAGGGCCGTGGAACGATCTGCAGGGTCGTTTCCGGCATCCCGGACGTTATCTGAGGTAGTAGTCACATCGAAGATGCTACTCAGGGCGTCCTAAAAAATCAGCTGTTCTATTCCTCAAGCTGAATGACGACGTACACCTCGCCGTCGTTATAAGCCACGCCAACGGCCGCGGTGGTCATCCGGCGATCCCGCAGGGCGGCCACGTGGTCGGGGGAGGCCCGGAAGGCCTCGACGAATTCATATGCGCTGGCCTTGTCCACGGGCAGGTGGTGCTGAACCATCTGCACATTTTCTTCCGATGGCTCTTGCGTCTTGGTCACCGCGTTGCACTCTGCCTTTTCGCGGGCTGCGGTTTGGCGGTCGATCCACGGCACCAATGGGGCCTGGCCGTCTTCCTTACGCCAGGTGTTGAGCGCACCTATCAGCTCCTCTTGGATGGTGTTGAGCTGGCGTTGGACGGAAACGTCGGGAAGCTCGTAGTCGCACGCCTCCGACGTCGGGGGTTCCGCATCCGTCGAGCTGCCGTCGTCGGAGGGGTTGGTCAGACTCAACACGGCAGCCACGAGCGTGCCGCCGAGAACGAGCACGGTGAGCACGCGCTGCAGGAGGAGCACGACATCCTCCTTCGCCGGTTGGCGTCCCGCGAGAATGTCAACAACGGCTGGGGGAAGGGAGAAAGAATTCATTGATGCCACCTGGAAACGATAATCAGGTTAAGGGTCGCTGACAGTATAACTGCTCGCGACGCGGAGAATTTTAGCTAGTGTAGAGGGCATGAAAGCGCACAACGAAACGTCCGCGGGCGTGGTGATGAGTTCACCCATGGCCACCCCGGAGCTGGATGAGGCGATTGACGTCGACGTCGCCACGAGCGAAAACCTGCCGTGGATGTGCATTGTCTGGGATGATCCAGTCAACCTGATGAGCTACGTCTCCTACGTGTTCCAGACCGTTTTAGGCTATGACAAGAAGCGAGCCAACGAGCTGATGATGCAGGTCCATACCGAAGGTAAGGCAGCCGTGTCCTCGGGTGAACGCGACAAAGTCGAAGCCGACGTGAAGAAGCTGCAGGTCGCGGGCCTCTGGGCCACAATGCAGCAGGCAGGGTAGGTTATGCAGGCTTGGAAGAAGAAAAAGTCCTTCATGCGCGGCGCCAAGTACACGGCTGTTTTCGAGCCGATGGAGCGCGAAGTCTTGGGTGACCTCACCGCGACGGTGTCCGAGGCCATCATCGCTCGCGCGCAGTCGGCGCCGAAGGATGAGCTGGCGGACATGCTCGACATGCCCACCGGCCACACCGAAGCCCCCGAAGACCCGTCGCTGGCCCGCCTCTTTCCGGACTTCAAGAAGCCGGGGGATGAGGAATTCGATGGAGACAATTCCCTCATGCGCTCGCTCCACGAGAACGACATCGCGCGCGCCAAGCTGGAGAACCTGCAGGTTATTAACACCGCGCTGGGGCCGACTGGCGGGGTAGAGGTAGCCATTAGTGAGGAAGAGGCGCATGCCTTCCTCGCGGGGCTTAATGATCTGCGCCTCTATATCGCCGCCGGGGACGTGCCGGAGGATACCCCTGGGGCGGACCGCGATACGCTCGTGGAATGGCTGGCGTTCTGCCAGGATTCGCTGCTCGACGTTCTCATGGACTAGCACCGTGCGCACACTTCCCGACATGGGCTTTTCCGTCGGCCACGTCACACGTGAGGACACCGGCGTCACCGTCATCTACTGCGGCGAGCAGGGGGCCGTGGCCGGTGTCGACGTGCGGGGCGGCGGTCCAGGCACGCGCGAGACGGATCTTTTAGAGCCACACAACACGGTTGAGCGCGTTCATGCGTTTCTTCTGGCAGGCGGCTCGGCCTTTGGGCTGGCCGCTGCGGATGGCGTCATGCGCGGGCTGGAGGAGGCAGGGATTGGCTTCCCCGTCTTTGGGGAGGAGATCCCCGGCCCGCGCGTTCCTATCGTCCCGGGCGCGGTCATCTTCGACCTGCTCGCCGGACCGCAGCGTCCCTCGGCGGCAGACGGCGAGGCGGCTCTACGCGCCGCGTTGGCAGGACACGACGCCACGAGTGGCAGCGTGGGTGCGGGCACCGGAGCCTGTGCCGGCAAGGTGCGGGGTGGGGTGGGCACCGCGCTTGTCGACGTCTCCCCCTTCTCCGTCGCCGCCGTCGTCGTGGCCAACCCGGTAGGCCAGGTGATTGATGCTGAGACCGGGCGCTTGTTTGGCGCACCGGGTGCACCAGCCGTCGACGTTGAGCGGTTTGCCGCGGCCCGCAGCTTGGCCGAGTCATTCGCGGAATCCTCGCGGCTTAATACCACCATTGGTGCGGTGTTGACCGATGCTCCTTTAAGCAAGGCCCAGACCAAGCGCCTGGCCCTCGCGGGCCACGATGGCATCGCTCGCGCTGTGCGCCCAGCGCATTCCCCGCTGGATGGGGATACGCTGTTTGCTGCCGCCTCGGGAGTCCGCTCAGCGGAGAAGGGCATCGGCCCGGCGGAGTTGGCGTCGTTAAGCGCAGCTGCTGCCGATGCCGTGGAGGCAGCCATCGTTGACGCCGTGGTGAGTGCAAGCCCAGGGCTGGGTTTGGAGGCGTATTCCTCGCTGCGGGCTTGCTAGAGTTGGAGGCATTATGACGACGAGTGGACCCTTTGGCCAGCAGCATTCGCATGAGCCTAACCCCTTCCAACCCCGCCCCGCTGCCGCGGGACAGGGACAGCAGCCCCTCCTTAATACAGGCGATTCGAAGAATTACACGCGGGCCGGCCGCCTCAAAACAGCCGCGTCTCTCACAGTGGGATTCCTCGCCGTCGAGTGGATCATCCACATCATTAACTTCCTGTTCTTTGGAAGCGAGCTGGGGCAGTACGGCATTCATCCGCTGGACTTCAACGGCATCTGGGGGATTTTCACCGCGCCGCTGCTCCACGCGAACTTCGAGCACCTCATCGGAAACTCGTTGCCTGGTGCGATCTTTTGTTTCCTGATTGGCTTGTCGGGCCGCAAGGCATGGTGGGAGGTCACCATCATCGTGGTGCTCATCGCCGGCGTGGGCACGTGGCTGCTGGGCGGGCCTGGGACCTCGCATATCGGTGCCTCGGGCATGGTGTACGGCTGGTTGGCTTACCTTATCGTCCGGGGAATCTTCAACCGTTCCCTGGGCCAATTTCTCGTCGGCGTGGGGCTGGGTTTTGCCTATTCCGGTCTTATCTGGGGCGTGTTGCCTATCTATGAAGGAGTCAGCTGGCAGGGGCACCTTTTCGGCGCCATCGGTGGCATCGTCGCGGGAATGGTGATCACCTCAGATGACCCGATTAAGAAGGTCAAGCCCGCGCCTCGGGGAGCGATGCGTTAATGCCTGACGCAACCTCTCCGATCGGGATTTTTGATTCGGGTGTGGGCGGCCTGACCGTCGCTCGCACGATCATCGAGCAGCTTCCTGACGAATCCATCATCTACATCGGCGATACCGCCCATACCCCCTATGGCCCGCGGCCCATCGCCGAGGTGAGGGAGCTGTCCACCGCCATCGCCGACGAGTTGGTGGAGCGCGGCTGCAAGATGCTGGTGATCGCCTGCAACACCGCCACGGCCGCTTTCCTACACGATGCCCGCGAGCGCTATGCCATTCCGGTCGTGGAGGTCATCCGCCCGGCCGTGCGCCGCGCCATCGCCACCACCCGCAACGGCAAGATCGGCGTGATTGGTACGAAGGGAACCATTAACTCCGGGGCCTACCAGGATTTGTTCGCCGTCAACCCGAATGTTGAGTGCACGGCCGTGGCGTGCCCGGACTTCGTGAGTTTCATTGAGCGCGGCATTACCGCCGGGCGTCAGATTCTTGGTGTGGCCGAGGGCTACCTCGCGCCGCTGCAGTCGGCGGGCGTCGACACGCTCGTTCTTGGCTGCACACACTACCCGCTGCTCACAGGCGTCATCCAGCTCGCTATTGGGGATAACGTCACCTTGGTGTCCTCGGCGGAGGAGACTGCGAAGGATGTCCTGCGCATCCTCACCAACACAGACATGCTGGCCCCAGTAGGGCAGGTACCCACACGTAGTTTCGAGTCCACTGGCGACCACGCCACCTTCGAGCGTTTAGCCGCGCGCTTCCTGGGGCCCAAGATTTAGAGCGGGTGAGGATGTACAATCGACCCAAATCCCGCATCCCCCATTGTTTCGTGGAACTATTGAACGCATGAAGCTGACCATCCTAGGCTGTTCCGGCTCGGTGCCCACTGTGGGTAATCCGGCCTCTGGCTATCTCTTGTCTTTCCCCTCTGCTCCGTCCATCATCATGGATTTGGGCCCGGGTACGCTTGCACGCCTGCAGGAACTCCAGGATCCGTGCGATGCACACGTGGCGTTAACTCATCTCCATGCCGATCACTGCCTGGATTTTCCGTCTTTGATGGTGTGGCGTCGCTTCCACCCAACAGCCCCTGCAGCCTCCCGCAATTTCTGCCTCGGGCCGTCGACGACTGAGACCCACCTGGGCCGGCTGTCCTCGGATACTCCGGACGGGGTGGATGATATGAGCGATACGTTTGCGTTCAGCCCGTGGGTGGATCGGGAACGCCAGCTTGTCGACGATGTCTATATCACCCCCTTCCGCACAGTTCACCCGGTAGAGACATACGCTTTGCGGGTTGAGCACACCAAGACCAGCGCCACCCTGTGCTATTCCGCGGATTCGGCCTATACGCCCGCACTCGTTGAAGCTGCCCAGGGCGTGGATGTTTTCCTCTGTGAGGCCGCATGGGGCGAGACCTCGGAGGACAAGGCCCCGGACATGCACATGTCGGGGGCAGAAGCTGGCCGCTTGGCGCGCGAGGCGGGGGTCAAGAAGCTTGTGCTCGTTCACCTGCAGCCCTGGGGTGATGCCGCCGCCACCTATGCCGCAGCTGCCCGTGAGTTCGACGGTGAGATTGTCGTCGGTGCTGCTGGGATGGAGCTCGACTTTTAGCACGCGCGGTAGGGTAGGGGCATGACTGATTTCACTCGTGCCGATGGTCGCGCGCTCGACCAACTTCGTAGCGTTCGTATTACCCGCAACTTCACCACTAATCCGGCTGGTTCGGTCTTGGTGGAGTTCGGCAACACCCGAGTCATGTGTACGGCTTCCGTGGAATTCGGGGTGCCGCGCTTTAAGAAGGACTCCGGCGAAGGCTGGCTGACTGCTGAGTACGCGATGTTGCCTGCGGCCACCCACGACCGCATGCCGCGCGAGTCGATGAAGGGCAAGGTCAAGGGACGTACCCACGAGATCTCCCGCCTGGTGGGCCGCAGCCTGCGCGCCGCCGTCGACTTGTCCGAGCTGGGGGAGAACACCATCCAGCTGGATTGCGATGTGCTGCAGGCCGATGGTGGTACCCGCACGGCGTCGATTACTGGCGCGTATGTGGCGCTGGCTGATGCGATTGCCTACCTCAAGGAGGAGGGCGTCGTCCCGGGCGAGCCGCTGCTGGATCCGATCGCTGCTGTCTCCGTTGGCATCATCGATGGTCACGTGTGCTTGGACCTGCCCTATGAGGAGGATTCCCGCGCGGAGGTTGATCTCAACGTGGTGATGCAGGAAGGCGGGGACTTTGTCGAGATTCAGGGCACCGGTGAGCACGGTCTGTTTGGCCGCGCGGAGCTCAACGACATGTTGGACGTTGCCCAAGCCGGCTGCGCCCAGCTTATCGACGCTCAAAAGGCGGCCCTCGGATGGTAAAACTCCTCGTCGCTTCGAATAACGCCAAGAAGCTCAAGGAGCTGGAGAAGATTCTCGCTGATGCCGGCATTGAGGGCATCGAGCTGCTCCCGCTGTCTGCGGTGGAGACCTACCCGGAGCCTGTGGAGGATGGCCGCACCTTTGCCGATAACGCGCTGATCAAGGCGCGCGCCGGGGTGCAGCACACCGGTTTGGCAACGATTGCGGATGATTCCGGCCTCGCGGTGGAAGAACTCAACGGCATGCCGGGCGTGCTCTCTGCCCGGTGGTCGGGCGGCCACGGCGACGATGAAGCCAATAACCGCCTGCTGCTGGGGCAGATGTCACACGTGCCCGCCGAGCGCCGCGCGGCCGCCTTCGTGTCGGTCTGCGCGCTGGTGACCCCGGATGGGCAGGAACATGTGGTGGAAGGCCGTTGGCCAGGCTCCTTGCTTAGCACCCCACAGGGAGAAAATGGTTTTGGCTACGATCCTCTCTTCCAGCCCGAGGGCGAAACCCGTTCCGCCGCGCAGATGTCTCCAGAGGAGAAGAACGCAGTCTCGCACCGCGGGCGCGCGCTGGCGCAGCTGCGCGAACCCCTAGCAGCCCTCGCCGGCCAAGCCTAAGTATCCGCCAAACCATTACCGCAAGCCCGGCATCCGCAAGCCCGGCATCCGCGAGCTGGGCTGGCTTGCCGGGCGCTGTGACGACAAGACCCCGCACGGAAACCGTGCGGGGTCTGAATATGTGCGCCCGGTGAGACTTGAACTCACACGTCGTAAGACACTAGAACCTAAATCTAGCGCGTCTGCCAATTCCGCCACGGGCGCGGGTTTAGTCACTGCGGAGCACTCTTTGCTCTGCGCAACGGTCACTAGCCTACAGGGCGGCAGGCCATAGACGGAAATCCACTTTTCTGGGCGTGGTGGGTAGGCTGTTGAGAGTGAGCACCAACCCAGCACCGAAAAAGCGGATGAAGGTTCGATGGTGGCACATCGTCATCATCGTGCTCTTCGTCGTGCTCTTTTTGTTCCTTGCTTATTGGCAATGGACGCGGTTCCGCTCCGGTTCGGGAACCTTCCAGAACTTGGGATACGCCTTCCAATGGCCGCTGTTCGCGGTATTTGTTGTGTACGCTTACCGCACTGCCATGCGCTACGAGAATGAGCGAATCGATGCCGAGAACGAAGCCCTCGAACGGGGAGAAGAGCCTGCTCAGTATGAGGCAGAGAGCGTGCGCGCGGCCAAGGAGCACACCGCGACTAAAATCGACGAAGATTTCCTACCGCCTCGCCCGCAGATTGATGTGGACACCTTCAACGCTATGAACAAGCAGCGCCGCCGTCGCGGCACTGAAGAGGAGTATTAATGAGCAACTCAGTCAACAACGCTGTCCATCCTGACCGTCAGGCGCGTATCCGTGGCCCGCTGAAGTTCTTTTCCATTGCCGCCACTATCACCGGTATTTTCCTTCTCATTCTCGTCGCGCGCATGATCCTGCAATACGGCGTGGGGATGGAGATGCCATCCTGGGCTACGCTCATCGCCCAAGCGCATGGCGTGGCCTACATGGTCTACCTCGTGTCCATCCTGGTCCTTGGTCCGCGTGCCATGTGGCCGGTAAGCAAGCTTTTCACCACGGCGCTTGCCGGTGTTGTTCCATTCCTGTCCTTCTGGATGGAGCACAAGCGCCGCACTGAAGTTGTTGAGCAGTTCCAGCTGTAGGTAGGTATGACGAGCCGCAAACTGAGCACCACACTTATCGCGATTGTGGTGCTTCTTTCACTCGCTTGCGCTGGCTTGGGTGTGTATGCCGTACGCCAGCCGCACGAGGTTTATACCGCGCCGGTGCAGTCAACCAACACGCAGGTCGTTAAGGCTGTCCAGCGCGAAGAGCAGGTGGTCTTGCTCAGCCTGGGTATCCAGGGGCTGGCGGAGAAATCTTCCGTGGGTCAGGTCTTAGGCGTGAAGGTTCCGTGGACTAGCCGAACACAATTTGTGCAGTATTCCTATAAAGCCAAGCTCGGTATCGAAGGCAAGGACGTTCGCGTCACTGAGACCGGCGAGCATGCCTACACTGTCCACATCCCGGACTTCATCTTCATTGGGCATTCCGATGAAGAGTTTAAGACCGCCGTGGAAAACAACGGCGTGCTCAGCTGGACCACCCAGCCGATCGACGCCGCATCTACAGTGTCGGATGTCCTCAGCGCCGATAAGAAGCGCGAGGACATCGACGACAACCGCGAGCTCCTGCAGGACCAAGCTCGCAATTTCTATGAGGGCATCATCCGTGGCGTTGACCCCGAGGCCCAGGTCACCATGGAGTTCAGCTAGTCCTCACGTCGAGTGTCCCCCGTACGTGGAATGAACTATGTTCATTCCACCTCCGTGAACTTGCGGTCCCAGTAAGCTCGCACCGGGTTAGCGTCCGCAAGGAGGATATCGAAGCGGTCATTGGCAATCTCGATGATTTCGCTCAAGACCACGCGCTGCTCCAGCTCATCCGAGTTGGACAAGCGGCGCACGCCCGCATCGATTACGCGGTCGGCCGAGTCGTTGGTATCCAGGTATGCCACAAAGGGCATGTCGAAACGCTCGCGGTAGGCCTGTGAGACGTCGATAAGCTGCTGCGTTTGTACGTCATCGAGGTCATCCAGGGCCAGGGAACCGCGGTCGGCGGAGATGGTGGCGGCCGTGTCGGAATCGGCCAGCAGCAGCTCATCCATCGCGGGGTAGTCGTGGATCAGTGCACGGCGCTGGTCGCTCGGAGAGGTAAGCACCGTGACCTGGATAGCCTCGCGCAGCTGGCTGACGTCCTGGAAGGGGCGCAGCTCCCAGGCGGCTTCGAGCGGCCAGGTTTCGTTGTTGAAGAGCGGGCGCAGAGCGCTGACGAAGCTCTCGCGGTCCATCTCGTTGAGCTCCTTGAGAGAGACGCCGGCGCCGTCAAGGCGGCTGACATCATCGCCGGACTGCGAGCCGACGTGGAAGAAGAGCAAGTTGAGCAGGATTGCGGTGATAGCGCCGATGGACATTCCGGAGGAGACAAAGATCTGCGCCCACTCCGGGAACGCGGTGGCCACATCCGGCTTGAAGGTGACGAACATGGCCAGCCCCAGCGCGGTGGTAACGATGGCGGCGTTGCGTCCGTCGGCGATGTCTTCCTTCGCAATGGTCTGCAGGCCGGCCCAGGCAACGTTGGCGAATAGTGCGAGGGAGGCGCCGCCGAGCACCGGGGAGGGGATAGCCGCCACGATGGCTGCGGCCTTGGGCAGCAGGCCCAGGATGATCATGAAGCCCGCTGCTGACACCGCGACCCAGCGGGACTTCACACCGGTGAGGCGGACGAGGCCGACGTTCTGCGCAAAGCAGGTATAGGGGAAGGAGTTCATCACGCCACCAAGGGTGGTGGAGAGGCCATCGGCGCGAATGGCACGCACAACGTCATCGCGCTTGATGCGCTTCTTCACAATCTCACCGGTAGCGAAGACATCGCCGGTGGTTTCCACCATGGTGATGATCATGACGATGATGAGGGAGAGAATCGCCATGATGTCGAACTTCGGCATACCGAAGTAGAAGGGCGTCGTCATGCCGATGGCATCAGCCTCACGCACGCCGTCAAAGGAGGTATCGCCCAACACGAAGGCCATGCCGGTGCCAATGACCAAACCAAGCAACACCGACAGCGTGCCCAGGAAGCCGCGGAAGAAACGCTGCACAACAATGATGATGGCCAGCGTGCCGAAACCATAGAGCAGATCGCGCGCGGCCGGGACCCCGTCAGCGTAATTGACAAAGTCATTTGCTGAGACCGCCAGCAGCGACGTACCCATGACCAGAAGCACGGTGCCGGTGACAATCGGCGGGAAGTACTTGAGCACGCGTCCAAAGACCGGCGCGGCGAAGAAGGTAAAGATACCGGCAGCAATAATCGCACCATAGATCGTGGGCAGTGGCTGGTCACCAGCGCTCATGCCGATGGCAATGATGGGGCTGACCGCCGTGGTGGTTACGCCCTGGATGATGGGCAGCCGGACGCCGATGTGCTTGCCGACGCCCACCGCTTGGATCAACGTCGCCAGACCACAGGTCAACAAGTCAGCGTTGATGAGGTGAATCGTGGTGGCTTCATCGAGGCCCAAGGAACCAGCGATGAGCAGCGGCACGATGACCGCGCCCGCGTAGAAAGCGAGAACGTGCTGAAGTCCGAGCGCTGCCAGCTTGGGCGCTGGCGGGACAACATCAACGGGATGGGTTGGGGTGGTGGCAGGGCTAGCGGTAGCGGCGGTGTCAGACACGCAAAGAGCTCCTTGCTGAAGGGCGAGACGAGGATACTGCGCATAACAATAGAGCGCGGCGCGGACAGGCACCAAGAACTCGCCTGGAAGGTGTGGGAAAGGCCACGTCAGGGGGTGATTTACCCCCGCATCCAACCGTACGGTCGTTACCTATGAGAGAGCTGACCAGTGTGGTGCTAAAACCAGCCCGTTCGGTGGCATGGGGCCCGCATTTGCCGATGTGAGGTTATGCGGTTGTACCCCTACTATGGGCTACAGAGAGGGGTTCGGTGACGATACGTGTTGACCGAATTGCCCGTGAGCCGAAGTCACCCACAGCCCTTCTGCGACTAAGTGTTACGCGTCGTGCGAACTATGAAGGGAGTCAAAATAGTGACCACCGCAACGGAACAGTCTGTGCAGTTCGAGGCATGGAAGGGCTTTGAGCCCGGCCCGTGGACTGAAAACATTGACGTTCGTGATTTTATCCAGCGCAACTACACCCCTTATGACGGGGACTCCTCCTTCCTTGCTGGACCCACCGAGAAGACGCAACGCGTGTGGGATCATTTGGAGAAGAATTACCTGTCCGTCGAGCGCCAGAAGCGCATCTTCGACGTGGATACCCACACCCCGAGCGATATCGATGCCTTCCCGGCTGGGTACATTTCCGAGGACGATGACGTCATCGTTGGCCTGCAAACGGATACGCCGCTCAAGCGCGCCATGATGCCCAACGGTGGTTGGCGCATGGTCAAGCAGGCCATCAAGGAAGCCGGTAAGGAAACCGACCCGGAGATCGAGAAGATCTTCACGCGCTACCGCAAGACCCACAACGATGCAGTCTTCGATATCTACACCCCGCGCATCCGCGCAGCGCGTTCCTCTCACATCATCACCGGCCTGCCGGATGCCTATGGCCGCGGCCGCATCATTGGTGACTACCGCCGAGTGGCCCTTTACGGCGTGGATTACCTCATCGCTGAGAAGGAAGCATCCAAGCACGCGGTGGGGGACCTCGGCTTCTCCGAGCACTGGGCACGCTACCGCGAGGAGCACGCCGAGCAGATCAAGGCCCTGAAGAAGCTCAAGGTCATGGCTGAGTCTTATGGCTTCGATATCTCGAAGCCCGCGAAGACCGCCCACGAGGCAGTGCAGTGGACCTACTTTGGCTACCTGGCCTCCATTAAGTCCCAGGACGGCGCCGCCATGTCCATCGGCCGCCTCTCCGCATTCTTCGACTGCTACTTCGAGCGCGACCTGAACGCGGGCATCATCACCGAGGAAGACGCCCAAGAAATCATCGACCAGCTGGTGCTCAAGCTGCGCATCGTCCGTTTCCTGCGCACCGAGGACTATGACCAGATCTTCTCCGGTGACCCGTACTGGGCAACCTGGTCCGATGCCGGCTTTGGCGACGATGGCCGCCACATGGTGACCAAGACTTCCTTCCGTCTGCTGCAGACACTGATCAACCTGGGCCCGTCCCCGGAGCCAAACATCACCATCTTCTGGGATCCGCAGCTGCCGGCGGGCTACAAGGAATTCTGCGCCCACATCTCGATTGAGACCTCCTCGATCCAGTACGAGTCCGATAAGCAGATTCGTGAGCAGTGGGGCGACGACGCCGCAATTGCGTGCTGCGTGTCCCCGATGGCCGTCGGCAAGCAAATGCAGTTCTTCGGTGCCCGCGTCAACGCTGCGAAGGCCCTGCTCTATGCCATCAACGGCGGCCGCGACGAGGTCAGCGGCAAGCAGGGGGTTGACGGTTACGAGCCCATCAAGGGCGATGGACCGCTCGACTTCGATGAGGTCTGGCAGAAGTACGAGGAGATGCTGGATTGGGTTGTGGGCACCTACGTTGAGGCCCTCAACATCATCCACTACTGCCACGACAAGTACGCCTACGAGTCGATCGAGATGGCGCTGCACGATTCCGATATCGTGCGCTCCATGGGCTGCGGTATCGCCGGCCTGTCCATCGTGGCTGACTCGCTGTCCGCCATTAAGTACGCCAAGGTCTACCCGGTGCGCGATGAGACCGGTCTTATCGTGGACTACAAGACGGAAGGTGACTTCCCCTTCTACGGCAACGATGACGACCGCGCCGATGACATCGCCGCCACCATCGTTCACACCGTGATGGAGAAGATTAAGGCCATCCCGATGTACCGCAACGCCATCCCCACCCAGTCGGTGCTGACCATTACCTCCAACGTTGTCTACGGCAAGGCCACCGGTGCCTTCCCGTCCGGCCACGAGGCAGGTACCCCGTTCGCCCCGGGCGCTAATCCGGAGAACGGCGCGGATAACCACGGCATGGTCGCCTCCATGCTGTCGGTGGGCAAGTTGGATTACAAGGATGCCCTCGATGGCATCTCGCTGACCAACACCATCACCCCATCCGGATTGGGCCGCACCCCGGAGGAGCGCATCACCAACCTGGTGGGCGTCCTTGATGCCGGCTTCATCATGGATTCTGAATAGACCACGTCCACACCACTTCCTAAGGAGAACACATCATGGCAACCCCAACTTTTGACGAGCGCCTCGCCACCATGAAGGCCAACCGCACCGCCAACAACATGGACTCGGGCCTCTACCACGCCAACATCAACGTCCTGGACAAGTCCACCCTGGAGGACGCCGTTGAGCACCCGGAGAAGTACCCGAACCTCACGGTTCGCGTTTCTGGCTACGCGGTGAACTTTGTGAAGCTCACCCGCGAGCAGCAGTTCGACGTCATCTCCCGTACCTTCCACCAGGGCTCCTAAATGGCAGATGGCATTACCGGCGTCGTGCGTCTTTCTCCGGAAGAAGGGGAAAAGGTGCGCGGCGCCGCCGCCGGTTTAGGAACGGACAATGACCTCGACGGCTACACCCGCTCGGAGTTGATGCAGGCTCGCCGCTCCGGCGACGTCGCACTCGTGCACTCCTGGGAGCTGGTGACGGCTGTGGATGGGCCCGGAACACGCATGACCATGTTCATGTCCGGGTGCCCGTTGCGCTGCCAGTACTGCCACAATCCAGACACCATGGAGATGAAGGTCGGCACCTTGGAGCGCATCGAAGACGTGGTTAAGCGCGTCAAGCGTTATAAGCCCGTCTTCAAGGCTTCCGGGGGTGGGCTGACCATCTCTGGTGGTGAGCCACTCTTCCAGATCGCCTTCGCGCGGCGCCTGCTCAAGGAAGTCCACGATGCAGGCATCCACACCACGATCGATACCTCGGGCTACCTCGGCGCGCGCCTGCGTGATGAAGACCTGGACAATATCGATTTGGTGCTGCTGGACGTCAAGTCCGGTGACGAGGAGACCTATAAGAAGGTCACCCGGCGTGAATTGCAGCCGACGATCGACTTTGGGGATCGCCTCAATGCCATCGGCAAACCGGTGTGGATTCGCTTCGTGGTGGTGCCGGGGCTTACCGACTCCCCAGAGAACGTCGCCAACGTTGCGCGCATTGTCTCCCGCTGGAAGAGCAACATTGAGCGCATCGAGGTGCTGCCCTTCCACAACATGGGCGCGGATAAGTGGCACGAGCTGGGCTACCCCTACACCTTGGAGGATACGAAGCCGCCGAAGCCGGAAGACGTCGAAGCTATCCGCGAGGTGTTCCGCAAGGAAGGTTTCGTGGTCTACTAGAAGCATGAAACGCTTCGGCCACACCATCAAGGAACACACCATCACCGTCCCCTGGGACTATGACAATCCCGCCGCGGGGGAGTTCGAGCTCTACGCCCGGGAAATCATCCCGCCCGGCGGTGAGAATTATCCGGCGCTGCTCTATAACCAGGGCGGGCCGGGCTTCCCGGCGCCGCGGCCGACGGGTGCTTCCGGACTCATCGGGAAGGGCTTGGAGCGCTACCGCTGGATCCTCATGGACCAGCGCGGCACCGGGCGCAGCCACCGCATTGACGAGCTCAGCCCGGCTGAGGATCGCAGCGCTGCGCGTCTGGCGCAGCTGCGGCAAGAAAATATCGTGCGCGATGCCGAGCGCCTGCGCGAGCACCTCGGCGAGGAATCCTGGGATCTCTTCGGCCAATCCTTCGGCGGCTTCATCATCACCGCCTATGTCTCGATGTTCCCTGATTCCATTGGGCGTGCCTTCCTCACTGGTGGACTGCCCACCCTGACCAAAGGCGCTGATGATCTCTACCGTACGACTTTTGCCAAGCTCAAGGTGCGCCACGAACGCTTCTATGCCCAGTTCCCGTGGGCACAAGCGCGCATCGAGGAAATCCTCCACCACCTAGACAACTCGGAGGAGCTGCTGCCGACAGGGGAGCGCCTGTCGTCGCGCCGCTTCCGCACCATCGGAATTGAGCTGGGCCGCGGCACTGGCTTCGATTCTTTGGGCTACCTGCTGGAGGAGCCTTTCCGGACGGTGAACGGCGAAAAGCGCTTGCGTTCGGACTTCCTCAACGACGTGGGGCAGCGCGTGAGCTTCCAGGCTGGCCCGCTGTATGCGGCCATCCATGAATCTATCTACGGCGGCGTCGGCGGCCAGGCCGTCACCGGCTGGGCTGCTCACCGCGTGCGCGAGGAATTCCCCGAGTTTACCGAGGACGGTACCTATCTCACTGGTGAGCACATCTTCCCCTGGCAATTCGATGAGGATCCGGCGCTGCGCCCCTTCAAGCAGGCCGCCGAGGAGCTCGCCGCCCACGAGTGGGCAAGCTCTCCGTATGACGCCGCTGCGCTTGCCGACGCCCCCGTGACCGCCTCCGCCGCCATCTACCTCGACGATATCTTCGTGCCCTTCGAGGATTCCCTGGCTACAGGGGAGACCTATCGCGACTTGCGCCCAGTGGTGACCAACCGCTTCCAGCACAATGGGATTAGTGAGGACGGTGCGGGGATTTTGGGTGAGCTCTTCCGGGTAGCTGACGAGCATTAAAGGCTCCGAGTGAGCTCGGGGAGTGATCTCCTTCGGGATGTGGTGGTGGTCACCGTGTGGCACACTGGTTAGGAAAATTTAAATCGAGCAGAAAGGATAAGCCTATGGCCGGTCTCATCGTCATTGGCGTGATTCTCCTACTTATTATTGCCACCGCCTTCGACGGTTTCTTCATCGTCCGGACGAAGGAAGCCGCCATCATTGAGCGCATGGGTAAGTTCGTGACCGTGGCTCACGCAGGCTTGCACTTCAAGCTGCCCTACGTCGACCGCGTGCGCGCCAAGATCAGCCTGCAAATCCGTCAGCTCGATGTCATGGTAGAAACCAAGACCAAGGACAACGTCTTCGTCCAGATCCCGGTTGCCGTGCAGTATGAGGTAGTCCAGGGCAGCGAGCGCCAGGCCTTCTACACCCTGTCCAACCACGAGCAGCAGATCGTGGCCTACGTGCAGGACAATGTCCGTTCCTCCGTGGCAAACATGAATCTGGATGATTCCTTCTCTTCCAAGGACACCATCGCCCGCAACGTGGCGATGTCCCTGCGCGATAACATGGCCGCCTACGGCTGGAACTTCGTCAATACCCTGGTCACCGATATTCGCCCGGATGCCCGCGTGCGCGAGTCCATGAACTCCATTAACGCGGCGCAGCGTGAGCGCGAGGCAGCCGTAGCCCAGGCGGAGGCCGAGAAGATCCGCGTGGTCAAGGAAGCCGAGGGTGCGGCCGAGGCTAAGAAGCTGCAGGGTCGCGGTGTGGCTGACCAACGTAAGGAGATCGTCGAAGGTATTGCCCAGCAGTATGAGCTGCTGCGTGCTGCCGGCGTGCAGGAGAACCCCGAGACCCTCATGCTGGTCTCCCAGTACCTCGACGCCATGGTGGATGTGGCCGACCGCGCCCACACCAACGTGCTGTACATGCCGTCTAACCCGGGCGGCATGCAGGATCTCTTCGGCGGTATGCGCGATACTTTGCTGTCCACCAACGCTATTAACGAAGCTCCGAAGCCGAAGGTGCCGGCCGGCGAAGCAAAGCACAGCCGCGAGAACGCCGCTGCTGAGCGTCGCCGCCGTGAGGAGCAGGAGCGCCGCGAGCGCGATGAGCGTGCCCGCCGCGATGCTGAGCTGATGGAGCAGGCGCAGCGCGCCCAGCAACAGGCACAAGAGCAGGTGCAGAACGCACAGCAGGGCCAGGGCTTTGGTCAGTTCTCCGGCTTCCCGGCCCCGCCGCAGGGCAACAACCAGCCGCAGAGCGCGCGCGACTACTTTGACCAGCTGCGCAACCAGCTCAACAAGGACAACTAAACACAGTTAAAACACACAAAGAGGGCCTTCCCCCAGTTTGGGAAGGCCCTCTTGTCGTTGCCCTACACGGCGTATGGAGTGGCTAGGCACTGCGAATAATAAGACGCGGTGCCTAGCGCGCTACTTACTTGGTGTAGCCGATGTTCTCCACCTCGATGACGGCGAAGGAGTTGGCACCGAAGTTCGCGATGTCCGGGCTGGTAGCCACCATGGCCGGGCCGTTGTAAATCGGCATGATGCCGAACTGACCCAGTGCTTCCTTCTCCAGCTTGTTGGCTTCCTTGATCTGCTCGTTTGGATCGGCGATCTGGGATAGCTCGTCGATCTTCTTGTCCATCTCCGGGGTACCCGTGCCGGAGCGGTTGAGCTGGGAGCCGGAGCGGTAAATCTGGCCGAAGTAGGCCACACCGAACGGATCGCCGGAGGAGAAGCCCATGGGGAAGACATCAAAGTCATAGGAGGAGGTGATCTTGGAGAAGTCCGCGGACGGGCGCTCCTCCACCTTCAGGTCCACGCCGATGTCCTTCATCATCTTCTGGGTGGCGGTTGCCAGGGCCTTGCTGATGGAAGAATCACCCAACAGCGTGTAGCGCATGGACAGCTTCTTGCCGTCCTTCTCGCGGATGCCGTCGCCGCCTTCCTTCCAGCCGGCCTCGTCGAGCAGGGACTTAGCCTTCTCGGCATCGAACTTCACCACAGACCCGAAGTTGTCCTCGTAGCCCTCCTGGGTCTGGTACAGGTTGAAGGATCCCGGCAACTCCTCGGTGTAGCCGTTGAGGCCGTTGAAGCGGATGCCGGACAGCGTGGAGCGGTCGATACCGGTCATGATGGCCTCGCGGACCTTGGCATCGGAAAGAATCTCGTTCTTGGAGTTGAGAACGATGAGCGAGTTGGACGGGGCCATGGCGGTGCGGATCTCAATGCCCTGCATGTCCTTGACTGCAGCCAGGCGCTCCTTGTTGCCCACGCCGGTGGCGTCAATCTCGCCGGCCTTGAACGCGTTGATGGAGGCCTGATCCTCCATCTGACGGTAGGTCACCTTGTCCAGGAAAGGCTTATCGCCCCACCACTTCTCGTTCGGGACGAAGGTAGCGCTGCCGCTCTGGAAGTCAACGTTTTCAACCTTGAACGGGCCCGCGCCCCACTCTGGGTGGACCTCACCGAGGTAGGCTTCGTTGAACTTCTTGGCGGAGTCAATTTGCGGCGGGAGCAGGATGTTGAACAGACCCTGCCACCAGGGGTATGCCTGCTTGAAGGTGATGACGGCCTGCTTGTCGTTCTCACCTGGCTCGACGGACTCGATGAGCTCGTAGCCATCGGTGGAGGAGACGTTAGCCTCCTCGTCCTCACCGTTGTTGAACTTCCAGGTGTTCTCGAAGGCCTTCCAGTCAATCGGGGTGCCGTCGTTGTACTGGGCCTTCTCGTGGATGGTGTAGGTGACGACGGTCTTGCCGTCCTTCTCCTCGTCCTTGACGTCCGTGATGTAGTCATTGTTGACGTGGAACTCGCCGGATCCGTCGAAAAGACCGATCTGCGGGTTGTAGAACTTCCAGACGTCGCTGGTGTAGCGGGTACCGTCGGCCTGGAAGGGGTTCTGCTGCTGGGAGATCTCGGTGATGGCCAGGCGCAGCTCGCCGCCCTGCTTGAGCTCGGAGCGGTCCTTGGCGTTGTAGGATCCGTCCAGCTTGACGTCCAGCTTCTCGCCGGCTGCGGAGTTGCTGGAGTCCTTGGAGCCATCGGAGCTGCCGGAGCCGCCGTCGGAGGCGCAGCCGGTGAGAATGAGGGCAGAGGCGGTGACCACTGCGAGGGCGGTCCTGCGGAGCTTCATGTTCATTTTTGTGTCCTTTCGAGAGGAAACATGGAGACGGGGAGTATTTAGTTATAAGTCTTGCTAAGCCGGGGTTTCGGCGGGCTGGTAAATCTCGCGCACCCGGTCACGTTCCACGGCTGGGTCTGGCACCGGGATGGCGGAGAGCAGCGCGCGGGTATAGGCGTGTTTGGGGTTGTCGAAGACCTCGTCCGTGGGGCCGTATTCCACGAAGTCGCCCTTGTACATCACGGCGACCTTGTCGGAGAGGTGGCGCACAACGGAGAGGTCGTGGGCGACGAACACCAAAGAGATGCCCAGGCGGTTCTTCAGGTCGTGCAGCAGGTTGATGATGCCGGCCTGGATGGAGACGTCGAGGGCGGAGACGGGCTCGTCGAGCACCACGATGGAGGGGTTGGTGGCCAGAGCACGGGCCAGGCCGATGCGCTGGCGCTGTCCGCCAGAGAAGTGTCCGGGGAAGCGGTCTACCTGGTGGGACTCGAGACCGACGAGCTGCATCAGCTCAGCCACGCGCTGGCCGACGTCCCCCTCGTACCCCAGCGATTCCAGCGGCTCAGCGATGATCTCACGGATGGTCATGCGCGGGTTGAGCGAGCTCATTGGGTCCTGGAAGACGATCTGGATGTCCTTGCGCAGCTTGCGGCGTGCCGACGCACTCAAGCCGGAGGTGTTGGTGCCGTTGACCACGATGGTGGAGCCCTCTGGTGGGTTGAGGTCCATGATTTCCAGCAGGGTGGTGGTCTTGCCGGAGCCGGACTCGCCCACGATGGCGAAGCACTCGCCTTGGTGCACGTCGAAGCTGATGTTCTTGACCGCATGGACGGTGCCGACGCGGCGCTTGAGAATCGCTCCCTTGATGAGCGGGAAGTCCTTGACCAGGTTCTTGACCTCCAAGGTGACGGGGCGCTGCTCATAGGGCGTATCGCCCAGGGTATCGGCGGAAATCTTCGGCAGCGGGTACATGCGCTCGCCACCGATGGTGCCGTCCTCGATCTCATCGGAGCGCAGGCAGGAGGCGTAGTGCCCGGGGGCGTCGTCAAGCGCGCGCAGCTCTGGCTCCACGGTGCGGCACTCATCCTTCACGACCGGGCAGCGGTCGGCGAAGGGGCACTCGGCAGCAACCTCGATGAGGCGTGGTGGGGTACCGGCGATGGGAGTGAGTGGCTCATCGGTGGCCTTGTCCACGCGCGGAGTGGAACCCAAAAGGCCAACGGTGTAGGGCATTTTGGGGTGGTTGAAAATGGTGTCGACATCGCCCAGCTCCACCGGGCGCCCGGCGTACATGACGAGGACGTCGTCGGCGGTGCCTGCTACCACACCCATGTCGTGGGTAATCATGATGACGGCCGCTCCAGTTTCGCGCTGCGCCACCTTGAGGACCTCCAGGATCTGAGCCTGGATGGTGACGTCGAGGGCCGTGGTGGGCTCGTCGGCGATGATGACGCGCGGGTTATTCGCCATGGCGATGGCGATGACCACGCGCTGACGCATACCACCGGAGAACTCGTGCGGGAAGGACTTCACGCGCTTGTCCGCCTCCGGAATGCCGACGAGTTCGAGCAGGCGAATGGCCTCCTTCTCCGCCTCCTTCTTGGAGACATCGCGGTGGGTCTGGATGGCTTCGATGAGCTGGTCGCCGATGGAGAACACCGGGGTCAGGGAGGAGAGCGGGTCCTGGAAGATCATGGCGATGTCCTTGCCGCGGATCTTCGACATGTCCTTGTCGGACTTGCCGATGAGCTCGGTGCCGGCATAGACCACGGAGCCTTCCACCTTGGCGTAATCCGGCAGCAGGCCCATAACCGCCATTGAGGTGACGGATTTACCGGAGCCGGACTCGCCCACAATGGCCAGGGTGCGGCCCGGCATGAGATCGAAGTCAACGCCACGTACGGCGTGGACGGAGCCGGCCTCCGAGGGGAAGGTGACGGACAGATTACGTACGGACAGAACCGGGTCGGCGGACGCGGCGGGATCGGTAGCGCGGCTGGCCGGGACGGCGTTGGCGTTATGCGCAGTATTCTGCGGGGTCATGCTCGGCCTCCAGAGTTCGAGTTGGGGTCAATGGCGTCGCGCAGACCGTCGGCGATGAACGCCATGGAGACGGTCAGCAGCGTGAGGATGCCTGCAGGGAAGTAGAAGAGCCAGGGTGAAGCCTCGACGGCGTTGGCGCCGCCGGCCAGGAGGGTGCCCAGGGAGACGTCGGGAAGCTTCACGCCCAAGCCCAAGAAGGACAGCGCGGTCTCCGACATGATGGTGGACACCACGCCCAGGGCCGCTTGGATGATGAGCAGCGAACCGATGTTGGGCACTACGTGGCGGAAGATGGTGCGCAGGCGCGAAACACCCATGTAGTCCGCGGCGCGGACGTAGTCGTTCTCGCGCACACTGAGCGCCATGGCCCAGATGACACGCGCCGGGTACATCCAGCCGAAGACGATGAGCACCACGATGAGCAGCTTCCAGTCACCGCCGGAATCGGAGACCACCAGAGCGATGAGCAGGAAGGTCGGAATAGCCAGCAGGAAGTGGATGACGGCCAGGATGACCTTTTCCACCGCGCCTCCGTAAATGGCCGCGGCCGCGCCGATGAAAGCGGACAACACCGTGGATGCTATCGACACGATAAGCGCAATGATGAGCGAGCGGCCCAGGCCGTGGACGGTTTGTGCGAAGAGATCGTTACCGGAATCGGTCGTGCCGAACCAGTGCTCGGAGGAAGGTCCGGTGGACAGGTTGAAGAAGTCCGGCTCATCGAAACCCCAGGGGGTCAGCAGGCTGCCAAAGATGGCCAGCAGGGTGAGCAACACGAAGATGACGAGGCCGACGGCCGCGAACTTGTTGCGGAAGAAGCGGCGAACGTACAGCTTGAGCTTTGAGGTGCCGCGGAACTCGTTGCTGGAGAACTGCTTGCGCTGTGCGTCATCGACATCGACGCCGGAACCAAGTGCGGACTGTGCGCTGGGTTCGGTCTGCGGTGAAAAGTCAGCAGTGGCGGTATGCGGGCGCACGCCAAGGTTGTCCGCGGCGGTGTCGATAGCGAGATCGTTGCGGCGGTGGCGTTGCGGCTGACGTGCTGCCGAGCGCGGCGACGTGGATTTCTTTTCTGGAGACATTTAGCTCACCCTTACTCGCGGATCGAGGGCTACGACGACGAGGTCAGCCAAGATTGCGGAGAAGGCAATCATGACGGCGCCGAAGGCGGCGACGGCGGTGGTGCCGTTGACATCGTTGCGGCTGATGGTTTCGATGAAGTACTGGCCCATTCCCTTCCACGCGAAGATGGTTTCCGTCATGATGGCGCCGGTGAAGATACCGGGAACGGAGAAGGCCACGGAGGTCGCAACCGGGATGATGGAGGTGCGCAGGGCGTGCTTGCGAATAGCCTGCGCACGGGTCAGGCCCTTGGCGCGGGCGGTGCGCACATAATCGGCGTTCAGGTTATCCAGCAGCAAGGTGCGCTGCATCATGTGATACCCGGCGTAACTGATGATGATGAGGGAAATGGACGGCAGGATGAGGTGCTGCGCCATATCCAGAAGTTTGGGGAAGAAGCCCTCGACGCCGAGGCTGGACGCGCCCGTCACATAAACCACGCGGTGGCCGGTGACGCGGTTGATCCACAGGCCACCGGCAACAACCAGAATGGAGGCGACGACCACGTGGGTGTTCATCGTGATGATGGAAACACCCTGCCAGAAGCGGTCAGCCGCTTTGTATTGGCGGGAAGCGGTGTAGACACCGAGGCCAACGCCGATGATGACGGAGAGGATTGTGGCGACGAGCAGCAGCTGCGCCGAGACGAGCGCGCGGTGAGCGATTTGCGCGCTGACCGGGTCGCCGAGAGGGGAGGTACCCCAGTCCCAGTGGAAGAGAATGTTAGAGAGCCAGCCCCACCAGCGCTCAATAAGCGGGGTCTCAGGATTGAGTCCGAGCGGAGTGAGGATGCGGCCGATTTCTTCCGGCTCGAGTGGTGGGTTGCGGCCGACATAATTTGATCGGGGATCAAGGAAGGTTGCGGCCAGGAGATACGCGATATTAGTCGCGAGGAAGATGACTACCAGCCAGCTGGCGGTCTTCTTGATGATGTACTTGAACATCACTATTCCTTCGCAGGGTTTGTCTCGGCAGATTCGGTGAGTATGGCGGCCGATAAGAGTTAACGGCACTCATGTGACCTAGACCTCAGGCTAGGTGCTGTGTCACATATTAAAAGAAATGTGAGACAGGAGAGGAATAATGATTGTTTTTGTTTCATGGGGGTACTCCCCGCGTGTGAAAACTTTGTATTAATTACATATTAATTGGCCTATAGAAATCTGCAAGCAGGGGAGTGTCGGTGCAGGGACTGAAAGCTTCTTTGGGCTCACAAATCGTGCCTGATTGCCTGGGTGGGAGTGAATAATATGCGCATAGTTTGGGGGTAGTGTGCAGGGGGATTGTGCTGAATAGATAAGGGGTAAGGAACGCTCAGCAAGCATGCAGGAGCCGGCTTAGCGCATCTTTTTCTGCCTCCGTGACCCAGATTTCATAGACTGCTTTTACCTCGACGATGCGACGCGCATACTCACAGCGAAAACCTTTGTTGGGCGGCAGCCACGTGGCGGCATCGCCAGCGCCTTTCTGCTGGTTGAGAGGACCATCGACGGCAAGGAGATTGCGGGGATCATTGGCAAAGTTGCGGCGCTTCTCGGGTGACCATTGCTGGGCGCCTTTCTGCCAGGCGTCGGCCAGCGCCACAACGTGATCGATCTGCACTGCACTCGAGGTCTGCACCCCGCGCTGAAACTCAATGTCCTGGCCCGAATAAGGATCATGCAAGGTGCCGGCGAGCGCCACACAGTCGTGGGTGCCTTCCTTGAGCACGAGGCTCTCCGGATCCAAGTCCCTGCGGAGGATATCGTTGCGGGTATCGCAGCCGTTGTGGCCAAACTCCACCGAGACGTCATCGGACCAAACCTGGCCGAATTCCTCACGCTCATAGTCGGTCATGGGAGCGCGGCCCTTGACCTTCAGAGAATCTAGGGCGGCGAGCGCTTCGGCTATGCCCGGCGCAATGTCTGGCGGGGGCGTGGCTTCGTCGGAGTGTTCTTCTGTGGGGGCTTCTTGTGTGGGCGCCGCTGTCGTTGTGGAAGAACTCGGCCCCGCCGCTGGGAGAGTGGACGGGGAGGGAAGGAGCAGGCCGATCGCCACGAGCACAGCCACCGCAGCGTTGAGCAGCGCGGCGATGAAGAACGGGGTACGAGTGGCCATGACGCATTGATCCTAGTGGGTAGAATCGACACACGGTATGAGTATCGATATGTTCTTTGACGAGTACCTCGCTGAACGCGGCCTGACGCGCTCCGCCGAGGTTGTCCCGGACCACGCCTGCCAGGTCTTTTGTGATGCGCCTGAGCCGAAGACCCAGTCTTCCCTCGAAGAGGCGGTTCAACTCGTCGCCCACACCTTGGGGGAGTAGTGCAGGTGTCTGATTTTCACGTCTCTGTGCCTTTGTCCGCGCGCTTGGCCTCCGAGCCTTTCGCGCTGTCTTTCTCCGGTCAGGGCTATGCCTGGCTGCCGACGTTGCGCGATGCCCTTGCTACCGGTGCGCAGCCACACATCGCGGAGTACCTTGCTAAGACCGAGGAACTCCTTGCCCCGCTGGAGGAGGAGCTTCTGCCTGCCACTCCGCACGGGTTCGCGCCTCTGGACTGGACAGACGAGGAGCCGGCGTGGGCACACGCGCTTGCCGACGCCTCGCTTTCCACCCCCGGCATCCTCACCGCGCAGCTAGCGGTCCTCGAATCGCTGCGTGCACACGGAATTGAACTCGAGGATGCCGTCACCAACATTGGCCACTCCCAGGGCGTGCTTGCCACGGCGGTCGTTGAGGGACGCATGAGCCCAGCCGAGGCTCTGGCGCTGGCACGCCTCATCGGCGCGGCTCTGGAGACAACCGCACGAAGTGCTGGGCTGGTCCGCACCCCGCAGGGCGCGCCCATGGCGGCGGTGACCGGCGCGACGAAGCAGCAACTGCTCGACGCCGGCGCCCACATCGGGCTCGACAATGGGCGGGGGCGCTTCGTCATCGGCGGAACCCCGGCTGAACTTGCCCGGGTGAAGGCCGCGCTGCAAGAGAGCTCGGACCTCAAGGAAGATCGGGAAGGGGAGCCAGCCGCCGTCGCTGTCACCGACCTTGAGGTTTCAGCCGCGTTCCACCATCCCACCATGAAGCACGCGGTGGAACAGGTGGAAATCTGGGCGGACCGGATCGGACTGGATCCTGAGCCCACCGCGCAGCTCGCGCGGGCGGTATTGACCGATTACGTGGATTGGCCCGAGCGCGTTGACACAGCGCTTCAGGCCGGGGCGCGTTGGATTCTGGAAATCGGGCCCGCCCGCGGGGTGGAGCCGCTGACTCGAGATATCGTTGCCGGGCGCGGTGTGGGCACGCTGGCCGTCGCTGCACCGGAAGGGTTGGCCCAGCTCGTGGAGCCGGGCCACGCGCCCGCCCTGCCACGCGCGTGGCCCGAGTGGGCACCGCGAGTGACAGACGGGCGCCTGGTGACTGCCTTTACGCAGGCCACCGGTTACTCACCGGTCATGCTCCCCGGGATGACCCCCACCACGGTGGATCCGGCCATCGTCGCCGCGGCCGCCAACGCTGGGCACTGGGCGGAGCTGGCCGGCGGGGGACAGCACACCGATGACATTCTGCAGGAGAACCTGCGTGTACTGCGCAGGCTGCTGCAGCCCGGGGTGAATGCCCAGTTCAACGCGCTGTATCTCGCGGCCTCCCAGTGGCGCCGCCAGATTGAGGGGCCGAACTCGATCCTGCAGGCGCGCGCAGGAGGAGCACCCATCAACGGCGTGGTCATCTCCGCCGGCATTCCTCCTGTGGAGGAAGCCGTGGAGCTGGTGGAAAAGCTCCACGCGGAAAACATCCCCTGGGTCGCTTTCAAGCCGGGCACCTCGACACAGGTGGAGGACGTACTCCGCATCGCCGATGCTCTCCCCGAGACCACCGTCATCATGCAACTGGAAGGTAGCGCGGCCGGTGGCCACCATTCCCTAGAGGGCCTCGATGATGTTCTGGCTGCCACCTACGCGCGGATCCGTGAGCGCGACAATGTCCTCCTCGCCGTCGGCGGGGGAATCGGAACCCCGGCGCGTGGCGCGGAGTACCTCCTGGGTACGTGGGCGCAGCGCTTCGGCCTGCCCGCAGCCCCCGTCGATGCCATCATGGTGGGCACCGCCGCCATGGCGGCGAAGGAGTCCACCGCATCCGAGTCGGTGAAGCATGCTCTCGTCGCCGCGCACAGCGGGGACGTTGTGTCGGGCCGCTCGGACCTGGGCGCGGACATCCATGAACTGGACAACTCTTTCGCCCGCGCCGGGCGCCTGCTGGATGCGGTGGCCGGTGACGCCGCGGCCGTAGAAGCACGCCGCGCGGAAATCATTGAAGCCATCGGGCGCACGTGCAAGCCCTACTTCGGGGACCTCGATGAGATGTCCTATTCCGAGTGGCTGCAGCGCTACCTTGAGCTGTCCTACCTGGACGGCTGGGTTGATGAATCCTGGTTGAGCCGATTCACCCGCATGGTGACTCGCGCCGAAGCCCGCCTCCACCCGGCCGATCACGGCGAGATTGAGCTGTGCGTTGAGGTCGACCGTGAGCACCCGGCTGAGGCAATTGCTCAGCTGACCGAACTCTACGGTGACGCGGCGCTGCACCCGACCGACGCCGCGTGGTTCATTCAGCTCGTGGATAGCCCTGGCAAACCCGCGAACTTCGTCCCGGTCATTGATGCGGACGTACGCCGCCGCTGGCGCCACGACACCTTGTGGCAGGCCCACAATGAGCGTTATTCCGCCGATGAGGTCTGCATCATCCCCGGCACGTCAGCCGTTGAGGGAATCACGCAGGCCAACGTGCCGGTGGCGCAGATACTCGGCTGCTTCGAACAGGCGGCGCTTGCGCTTCTCGACGGAACTGATGATGACTCTGGCGAGCCCGCCTTTAGCGCTGAAGAGCTCATCTGCCGCGCCCCGAGCCTGAATTGGGCCGGGCGCGAGCAGCCCAACCCCCTGCGCCTTGGCCTTGATGGGGCCGAGCTGGAAACTGCGGGCGAGGAGGCCATGTGGTTGACCGTTCCTTTCCACTCCGGAGCTGGGCTGCGTGTGCGCATCACTCTGCCGCGTATTCCGGGTGCCTCACCACTGGTCACTGTCGACGATGCCGAATCCGCCATGCGGGAGCTGCTGCGCCAAGCCGCCGGCGGTGACCTACCTGAGGTTGATTCCGGGGCCGCAACAGTCAACGTTCACCTCAACGCCACCGACATTGCCCAGTATGGTGCGGTGACGAGCGGGGAGATGAGCACTGCTGTCTCGCCCGATGTCCTCCTTGGTCGCGCCTGGCCGGCACTCTTCGCTGTCCTGGCCAGTGCCCACACAGAGTCCGGGGAGCCGTTGGTCGAAGGCTTCCTTGACCTCGTCCACTTCGAGCACTCGCTGAGCCTCACGCCAGACACCAGGGAGCTGCTTCGCAGCAGCGCCGCCCCAGGCTCCGAGCCCTTGGCACTGAGCTACATCGCAGAACTGAAAGACGTTCGCGATACGCCCTCGGGGCGCCTCATTGACGTGAGCGTTGCTGTCAACGTCGCCGTGCACGGCGAAGAACATGAATTCGCGCAGATGCACGAGCGCTTCCTGATTACCGGGCGGCGCGGTGGCACTGCGCTCGAGCTCGTGCGCGCCACAACTAATGGTGCACAAGAAAGCGGTCAAGAAGACAGCGTAAAGTCCTCCTTCCGGGAGACTCCGCGTTCCTTCCGCCACCGCACCACCGCGGTGGCACCGCAATCACTGCGGCCCTTCGCCGTTGTAACGGGGGATAGGAACCCCATCCACCTGTCATCGAACGCTGCGGCACTGGCGGGGCATCGTCAAGGCCCGATCGTCCACGGCATGTGGACCTCGGCGCTGGCGCAAGCAGCCGTGGCTTTCGACGGGGCTCGCGTCCTCGAGTGGTCCGTTACCTGGCTTGCACCCGTGCTTCCCGGCAGTGAGGTGGAGTTCGAGGTGGAACGGGTGGGTGTCGACAAGCGCAGCGGCTACGGCGAGATCCGCAGCGTGACCGCCACCAGCCAGGGCGTTCCGGTGCTGCAGGCGCGAGCGACGATGAGCAGCCCCACTACCTTCTATGCCTTCCCCGGCCAGGGCATCCAGTCCCCGGGGATGGGGATGAAGGACTATGCGGAATCCGCAGCGGCGCGCGCCGTGTGGGAGCGTGCGGATGAGCACACGCGGCAAAGCTTGGGCTTCTCCATCCTGGAGATCGTCCGCCACAACCCCGACACCGTGGTGGTGGCTGGTGAGACCTTCACGCACCCGGATGGCGTGCTGTATCTGACGCAGTTCACGCAGGTGGCCATGGCCACACTGGGCTGCGCACAGATTGCAGCGCTTAAAGAATCCGAGGTCCTTGAAAGTTGTGCCTTCTTCGCTGGACACTCGGTGGGCGAGTACAACGCCCTGGCCGCCTATGCCGAGGTCCTGTCCTTGGAGGCGGTCCTGGACATCGTTTATGTCCGCGGGCTGACCATGCACCATCTGGTCGAGCGCGATGCCGCGGGCCAGTCGCTCTACGGTCTGGCGGCGCTGCGCCCGCACAAGATGGGGATGAGCGCGACCGAAGCCTTCGCCCACGTCGCGGGCGTGGCCGCGGAGACGGGCGAGTTCCTTGAGGTGGTCAACCACAATATTGCCGGGCGCCAATATGCAGTGGCCGGCACGAAGGCGGGCCTGGATGCGCTGGCGAGCGACGCCGAGCGGCGCGCCCCTGGGCAACGTGCCGTCATCCCCATCCCGGGGATTGACGTGCCCTTCCACTCCTCCCGCTTAGTGGGCGGCGTGGCAGATTTCCGCGCGCATCTTAACGCCCTCATCCCTCAGGAGGTCAACCTTGAGGTGCTGGTGGGGCGCTATATTCCAAACCTCGTGGCGCGGCCCTTCGCGCTCAGCCGCGAGTTCGTGGAGGCCATCGCAGAAGTGGTGGACTCGGAGCCTATCGCGGAGATCCTCGCGGACTTCGATGGTGCCATGGCGAGCCCGGCGCGTCTTGGCCGAACCCTGCTCATCGAGCTTTTGGCCTGGCAGTTTGCCTCCCCGGTGCGCTGGATAGAGACCCAGGATCTGCTCCTTGGGAAGCTCGAAGTGGAGCGTTTCATCGAGGTTGGCGTTGGCACCGCGCCCACGCTGTCCAACATGTTGGGCCAAACCCTGCGGCTTCCCCAGTACGCGGGCAGCGCAGACCTCGAGGTGCTCAACTATGAGCGCGACCATGGGCGAGTCTTTGCCGAAGACGCCGAGCCGGCACCCGGGCCAGCAGCGAAGGCGGTCGCAGAGCATGCCGCACAACCGGTTAGCGCCGAAGCGGAATCGGTCGAATCTGAGTCGAGGCAGGCAATCGACAGGGCACACCAGGAAGAAACCGTGCAGGCACCCCGTGAGGAGGCGCCGGCCGCCATCGAGGACCTCCCGCTGAGCGTGCACCAGGCCCTCGAGATGCTTATCGCGCTGTGGACCAAGGTCCGCCCCGACCAGATCGCGCCGACTGATTCGATCGAAACCCTCGTGGAAGGCGTGTCCTCCCGCCGCAACCAGTTGCTCGTCGACCTCGGATCGGAATTCGGCATCAGTGCCATCGAGAATGCCGCGGATGCTGCCATCCCGCAGCTGGCGGAGAGCGTGGCTCAGCGCGCGCCGGGTTATGCAACCTTCGGGGAGGTCCTCTCAGAGCAGGTCTCGCAGGCACTGACTCGGCTGACGGGACCGGCGGGCAAGAAGCCGGGCTACGTGGCTGAGCGTGTGAGCGGTACGTGGGGATTGGGCACTGGATGGGCCGACCACGCGACGGTACAGCTGGTCCTGGGCACGCGCGAGGGCTCCTCGCTGCGCGGCGGGGATTTGGCTAGCTTGCCCATGACTGCCGTGGTGTCGGTAGCTGAGCTCGATGAACTGATCGACTCCGCGGTGCGCGCTGCCGGCGAGTGCGAAGGAATCGCGCTGCAGAAGGCCGCAGCGGCAACGCCACACGAGACCGTGGACCCGGAGGCGGTGCGCGCCTATACCGAGCGTCTTGAATCGGCGCTGGAGGACTCCGCCCGCGCCGCACTCGCCGCCCTCGGCCGTGAGGAGACCCCGATTGAGCAGGGGGACAGCGCAGCACACACGGAGCTGGAGCAACTCGTTGCCACGGAGCTGGGGCCGGACTGGCAGCAGCGCGTCGCCCCCGCTTTTGATGCGCGCAAGGCAGTGCTTCTCGACGACCGCTGGGCCAGCGCCCGCGAGGACATCGCTCGCGCGGCGGCCGCCGGGGAAGCAGAGCCCGAGCTGGACGTGTTGGGCGCCGGCGAGGAAGTTGCGCTCCTAGCCGAGCACTTCGGCTATGAGCATCTGGCCCGCGATGCCCGCACCCCGGCCGACGGGTTGCTCTTCGCTGACCAAGTAGCCGTGGTGACGGGTGGCTCGCCGGGCTCGATTGCCGCCGAACTCATCGGTGAACTGCTCGCGGAGGGCGCAACCGTCATCGCGACGACCTCCCAGCTAAAACACGAGCGCCTGGAGTTTTATAAGGAGCTCTACCGCAGCCGGGCCGTCGGGGCGGCAGCGCTGTGGGTGGTTCCAGCAAACCTTAGTTCCTTCGCGGACGTGGATGCGCTCGTGGAATGGATTGCGGCGGAGCACACCGCCATCGTGGGCGGAAAGTCCGTACAGCTCAAGCCTGCTTACGTGCCGGATCTTCTCTTCCCCTTCGCCGCGCCGCGTGTGGCCGGCACTCTTGTGGATGCCGGGGCAGGGGCGGAGTCCCAGATGCGTCTGCTGCTGTGGTCGGTGGAGAAGCTCATCGCGTCGCTGTCCGCCGTGGGCGCGGATACACATGTTGGCCACCGGCTACACGTGGTGCTTCCGGGCTCGCCGAACCGCGGGCGCTTCGGCGGCGACGGCGCCTACGGCGAGGCCAAGGCGGCCCTCGACGCCTTGGTTAACCGCTGGTCTTCCGAGCAATCCAGCTGGGGTGCGCGGACCTCGCTGGTGCATGCCCACATCGGGTGGGTGCGCGGCACCGGCCTGATGGGCGGCAACGATCCATTGGTTGCTCAGGTGGAGGCCCGCGGCGTGCGGACCTTCTCGGCGAAGGAGATGGCGGTGCAGCTTATCGACGCCACCGCCTCCCCCCACATTCGCGCCCAGGCAGCGTCTTCACCGCTGAGTTTTGACCTCACCGGCGGGCTGGCCGAGGCCGAGCTAGACCTAGCCGCGCTTGCCCGGGATTCACAGTCAGAGGATGCAGATGCATCGAGCGCAGCTGCTAGATCGGGCGAAGAGAAGGCTCCGCGAACGGCGAAGGCCCTGCCGAATGTGTTGAAGCCTGCAGAGTGGACCAGCCCCGACTTCAACACGGTGACGCAGTCCCTCGAGGACATGGTGGTCATCGTTGGCGCGGGAGAGCTCGGTCCGCTGGGCTCCTCGCGTACCCGCTATGAGGCGGAGGTCGGTGGAGAGCTCTCTGCGGCTGGCGTGCTGGAGCTGGCGTGGAGCCGCGGGCTCATCAGTTGGGATGAGCACACGGCCGGCTGGTTGACTGCCGAAGGCGAGGAGATAGCCGAGGAAGACGTCTACGCGCGCTTCCACGACGAGGTGCTCGCCGGGATTGGTGTGCGGCGCTTCCACGATGACTTCGGCCCGCACCTGCCTATGGTGGATAACCTCGCGCCCGAGCTGACCACCATCTACTTGGAGAAGCCGCTGAGCTTCACCGTGGGGGATGAGGCGACAGCGCGCAGTTTCGTCGATAGCTGCGAGGGAGCCACGCTGCGCCGCGTCGATGGCGCGACAGGTGAGGTCGAATGGCAGGTCACCCGGCCCGCCGGCTCCGCGGTGCGGGTTCCGCGGCGCGTGGCCATGACCCGCTTCGTGGGCGGCCAGATACCGGAGGGCTTCGACCCACAGGTCTACGGCATCCCGGCGGACATGGTGGATAACCTCGACCGCCTCGCCCTGTGGAACCTGGTGTGCACCGTGGATGCCTTCCTCTCCGCAGGCTTTAGTCCCGCCGAGCTCTTAACCCACGTCCACCCGGCGCGCGTGAGTTCCACCCAGGGAACCGGCATGGCGGGTCAGGAGGCGCTGCGCTCGCTGTACGTCGATAAGCTCTTGGCCCAGCCGCGGCCCAATGACATCCTGCAGGAAGCGCTGCCCAACGTCATTGCTGCGCACGTGATGCAGTCCTATGTCGGCGGCTATGGCCAGATGGTGCACCCCGTGGCCGCCTGTGCCACGGCGGCGGTGTCGGTGGAGGAGGGCGTCGACAAGCTGCGCCTGCACAAGGCGGACTTCGTCGTGGCCGGTGGTATCGACGCCCTGTCCATCGAGGGGATTACCGGCTTTGGTGACATGGCGGCCACGGCCGATAGCGCCGAGATGGCGGCGAAGGGGATTGAGCACCGCTTCTTCTCCCGCGCTAACGACCGCCGCCGCGCCGGCTTCGTGGAATCCGAAGGCGGTGGAACCATCCTGCTTGCGCGGGGAACCTTTGCGGCGGAGATGGGGCTGCCGGTCCTCGGCGTGGTGGGCTTTGCTGAGTCCTTCGCCGACGGCGCGCACACCTCCATCCCCGCGCCGGGCCTGGGTGCGCTCTCAGCGGCGCGGGGCGGCACAAACTCCCGCCTGGCCCGCTCGCTGAAGGCCCTCGGCGTGGGCGCGGACGATATTGCGGTGGTGTCGAAGCACGATACGTCCACCAACGCCAACGACCCCAACGAATCTGACCTGCACGAGCGCATCGCCGCAGCCCTCGGCCGCAGCCCCGGCAACCCGCTGTATGTGGTTTCGCAGAAGAGCCTGACCGGGCACGCCAAGGGCGGTGCCGCAGCCTTCCAGCTCGTCGGTCTGACTCAGGCGCTGCGTAGTGGAGTCCTCCCACCGAACCGTTCGCTCGACTGCGTCGACCCCGCGCTGCGCCGTCACTCGCACCTGCTGTGGCTGCGCCAGCCGTTGGACCTTCGCCGCACCCCGCCGAAGGCGGGCCTGGTGACCTCCCTGGGCTTCGGGCATGTTTCCGCCCTCATCGCGCTGGTCCACCCGGGTGCTTTCTTTGCTGCGTTGGCTCGGGAGCAGGGTGGGGGCGTGGCCGAAGCCTGGCGGGCAGCCGCTACCGATCGCGAGCGGCGTGGTCTGCGGCGCCTAGAAGATGCCATGCGAGGTGGAGCAGCGCTGTACGAGAGGCCGGTGAACCGCAACCTCGGCTCGGGCCCAGCTACCGAGGTGACCGAAAGAGAGGCCGCAGCGTTGCTGAGCGAGTCCGCGCGCTTGCGCGGAGGCACCCTGGATCCGGAGGGAGGAAACACAACACAACGGGGGTAGCGGGCGCTAGAGTATCCCCAGCGTGCACCCTCTGGAACGATAAAGAAGCAGGTCAGACGGGTTGGAGAAGTCCCCCAATCTGGGGCACCATGCAAGGGTGAATAAAGCTAAGAAGCCACTACTAGGCCTTATTTCGGTAGCCGCTGCCACCCTTCTTGCCGCCTGCTCCGCCACCGGTGGTGCTCCCCGTCCCGAAGCTGACGGTGAGCTAGCCGGTGGCGTCGACACCGAGCGTCTTGTCGTCGCCATGATTTCCCACGGCGCGCCGGGAGATACGTACTGGGACCTCGTGCGCAAAGGTGCGGAGGATGCCGCCCGCAAGGACAACATCGAGCTGCGCTACTCCTCCGACCCGGAAGCGCCCAACCAGGCTAACTTGGTGCAGTCCGCCATCGATTCCGGCGTGGACGGCATCGCCGTGACCATGCCTAACTCTGGGGCGATTGGCCCTGTGGCCAAGAAAGCTGCGGATTCCGGCATCCCCACCGTGGGGCTTAACGCCGGCATGGATGATTACCAGAAGTACGGCATGAGCGCCTTCTTCGGCCAAGAGGAAAAGGTCGCCGGCACCAAGGCCGGTGAGCGCCTCAAGGACGATGGCGCCAAGCACGTTCTGTGCGTCATCCACGAGCAAGGCAACTCTTCTCAGGAGTCGCGCTGCGCCGGCGTGAAGGACGGGCTGGACAACGGCAAGGTGGAGATCCTGTACGTCAACGGCAAGGATCTCACTGCTGCGCAGTCCACCATCAACGCGAAGCTGAGCCAGGACCCGTCCATTGACTGGGTCATGGCGCTGCAGGCCTCCGTGGCGATGCGCTCCGCCGACGCGGTTGCTGACGCCTCCTCCCAGGCCAAGGTCTCCACTTTCGACACCAACGCCGAGCTTGTCGACGCCATCGCGGACAACCGCATCGAGTGGGCCGTCGATCAGCAGCCTTATATGCAGGGCTACCTCGCCGTCGACTCGCTGTGGTTGGCGCACCGCAACGGTTCCACGATGGGCGGCGGCCGCCCCGTGTACACCGGTCCCTCCTTCGTGGATTCCACCAACGTGGACATCATCTCCGAATCCGCTAAGGCAGGTCTGCGATGAGCGAGACCGCTACTGCATCAGACGAGGCTCTATCTAGCCCCGCCGATACGCGCCTGACCCGTCGCAGCGGTTTCGCGCGCCTCATCCGCCGCCCAGAGTTGGCCAGCCTGCTCGGTGCTGTGGTCATCTTCGTCCTCTTTATGATCGTGGCGCCCGCCTTCCGCTCAGTGGAGGCCTTCTCCACGGTGCTCTACGCCAGCTCCACGCTGGGCATTGTGGCCCTAGCGGTGGGCCTGCTCATGATTGGTAATGAGTTTGATCTATCCTCCGGCGTGGCGGTGACCTCCGCGGCGCTCGTGGCCACCATGCTCAACTACAACTTCCACCTCAACTCGTGGGTGGGCGTGGGGCTGTCCCTCATCACCGCACTGGCCATCGGTGCGCTCAACGGCTTCCTCGTGGTGCGCACCAAGATCGATTCCTTCCTTATTACGCTGGCGGCATTCCTCATGCTGCAGGGCCTCAACCTGGCGATTACCAAGCTGGTCACGGGCCAGGTTGCCACCCCGACTATCTCGGACATGGAAGGCTTCGGCTCTGCTCGCGTCATTTTTGCCGGCACCATCCACATCGGCAGCTTGAGTATCCGCGCCACCGTTATCTGGTGGATCCTCTTCGTCGCCATTGCCTCGTGGGTGCTGTACAAGACGCGCTGGGGAAACTGGATCTTCGCCGTTGGTGGCGACGATGAAGCCGCCCGCGCCGTCGGCGTTCCCGTGCGCCGCGTCAAGGTGGCGCTGTTCATGCTCGTCGGATTTGCAGCGTGGTTCGTGGGCATGCACACCCTCTTTGCCTTCGACTCCATCCAGGCAGGCCAAGGCATTGGCAACGAGTTCCTCTACATCATCGCCGCGGTCATCGGCGGTTGTTCCATGACCGGCGGGCGCGGTACGGCGGTGGGCACCGCTATCGGCGCGCTTATCTTCGGCATGACCAACCAGGGCATCGTGTACGCCGGTTGGAACCCCGACTGGTTCAAGTTCTTCCTCGGCGCCATGCTGCTCTTCGCCGTGCTCACGAACACCTCGGTGGCCAACTTTACGAGGAAGCGATAATCATGATTGAGCTGCACGATATTTCCCAAACCTTCGGCAACTTCCACGCCCTGCGCGGTATCAACCTCAGCGTGAAGGAAGGGGCGGTGACCTGCGTGCTGGGTGATAACGGCGCGGGCAAGTCCACGCTGATCAAGATCCTCGCCGGCCTCAACCAGCCCACGGGCGGCACCATCACCGTCGATGGGGAAGAGGTGAACTTCGCCAGCCCCCGCGATTCCCTCGATGCCGGAATTGCCACCGTGTACCAGGATTTGGCGCTGGTGCCTTCGCTGTCGGTGTGGCGCAACTTTTTCTTGGGCCAGGAACTAACCGGGGCGCTGGGGAGCTTGCGTGAGGAAGAGATGAAGCGGATTACGCATGACCAGCTGGCCGAGATGGGCATTGAGCTTGGCGACGTCTCCGTGGAACTCTCCGCTCTCTCCGGCGGCCAGCGCCAGGTGGTCGCGATTGCCCGCGCCATCTACTTCGGCGCGCGCTACATCATCTTGGACGAGCCGACCGCCGCTCTTGGTGTGAAGCAGTCGGGCATGGTGTTGCGCTTTATCGACGCCGCCCGCGAACGCGGCATGGGCGTGGTGTTCATTACGCACAACCCGCAGCACGCCTACCTCGTGGGCGATCATTTCATCGTGCTCACGGTGGGGCAGATGTCGCTGGATGCCTCCAAGGAGGAGGTCACGCTGCCGGAGCTGACCCAGTGGATGGCCGGCGGTGACGAGCTGGAGGAGCTCAAACAGGAGCTGGCGCGCTAGGCCACAGTTGGCGTAACTAAGCTGGCCTGCATGACTATGAGTGGCGTGAGCGTGGGCACCGACCTGGTGCACATCCCCTCCTTTGCCCAGCAGCTGGAGCTTCCCGGCACGCACTTCGCGCAGGTTTTCAGCGCCTCCGAATTGCGCGTGGCGCAGGCCCGTGGACTGAGCGGTGCTGCCCGCGCGCAGCACCTCGCAGGGCGCTGGGCGGCAAAGGAGGCCTTCATCAAGGCGTGGTCGCAAGCGCTCTACGGGCATCCGCCGGTCCTAGCGGAGGAGGCCGTGGACTGGGCCGAGATTGAGGTCCGCCCCGATGCGTGGGGCCGCGTAGCACTTGAACTGCGGGGCGAGATTGCCCGCCTCGCGCGGGAGTCCTTGGGGGATTTTTCACCGGCGTTGTCCATCAGCCACGATGGTGATTACGCCACCGCTATCGTGCACCTTTCGCGGCACACGCCATAACCCACGCCATGATCTAGGCGCTGGTGGCGATGGCAAAGAGATAGGCGATGAGCATGCGCTTAATTTCTTCCACCACGCCATCGAAGCTCTCCTCCGAGCGCATGGTGCTGTAGTTAAGCAGCGAGACCACGGTGTGGACGAGGAAGGCCGCAATCTCCACGCGGGCGGACTCGTCCATTCCTTGGGCAAGTGGTTCGATGATCTCGGCGATGGGTTTGAGCAGAGACAGCTCCGTATCAGCGGCCGTGGCGCGGGTGGCCGGCGTGGACTGCACGGCATGCCACACTGCGCGGCGCGAGCGGTCCTCGCGCCAGACCCGCGCCATGCGATCAATGAACTCCTCGAGAAAGTCCGGCCACTGCAGGGCCGGCACGCGCTGGGAAAAACGCTCAACCTCCGCCAGCATTTCGGCGGTGTCTTGGCGGTCAAGCTCGCAGATCAGCACGTACTTGTTGGCGAAGTATTGATACAGCGTGCCAATCGGCACTTCCGCGCGGCGCGAGACCTCGTCGAAAGTAAAAGACTCGAAGCCATGGTCCACGAGCGTCTGACGCGCGCAGGACAAAATCCGGTCATACTTGGCCCGGCTACGCGCCTGCGCTGGGCGACGCCTAGGGACCAGTATCTCCGGTGACTTCGAGCTAGATTCCACGGTTTAGTTGAGCCCCTTGAGCACGCGGGCGACGTGGCCGGTGGCCTTGACGTTGTACATGGCTTGGCCAATGGTGCCGTCTTCCTCGACGAGGAACGTGGAGCGGATAACTCCCTGGACTACCTTGCCGTAGTTCTTCTTCTCACCGAAAGCGCCGTACGCAGTCATGACCTCCTTATCGGGGTCAGAGAGCAGCGGGAAGTTCAGCTCGTGGTCCTCACGGAACTTAGCCAGGGCCTCGGGCTTGTCGGGAGAGATGCCCACCACGGCGATGTTCATGCCATTGAGCTGCTCTAGGCTATCGCGGAAGTCGCAGGCTTCCTTCGTGCAGCCAGGGGTGTTGGCGCGCGGGTAGAAGTAGACCACCACGCGCTGGCCGGCATAGTCACTCAGGCTTACGGTGTTGCCGGCATCATCGCTGAGGGAAAAAGCGGGGGCTTTGTCACCCACGGACAGTCGTTGTGCTTCAGTCATGGTGTATAGCCTACCGTGCTCTCCCTTAGGACTCTTTGGTGAATCTCAGTTCGCTCGCCGCAGCACAGCTGAGACAAAACTTGGCCAACTCTGCAGGGGAGCTGGTGGTCAATGTAGAATGTCCACGTTAGAACCTCAACGGTTAGAAAGACACTAACCGCAACAACACCGAACGAAGCCAAATTCAGGAGATTCACGTGGCACGCAACATTGATGATATCCAGCGCGACATCGAGCGCACCCGCCGTCAGCTGGCTAGCACCTTGGATGAGCTGGCTGATCGCAGCAAGCCGCAGAACTTCGTCGAGGACGCTAAGGGCGCGGCAACCCAGAAGTTGCAGGAGCGCAATGTGCAGATGGCGCTCGCCGGCGTTGGTGCAGCCGTCGTAGGCCTTATCGCTTTCTCCGTTTTCCGCTCCAAGCGCCGCAAGTCCGATATCAAGGAGCTGCAGCGCCTGCTCGCTGAGCGTCGCTAGAGCCGGTTAGCGCCGTTGGGCGCGACTGCATACCTAGAGGCCCTGCCTTGGGAAATACCCCGGGGTGGGGCATTTTTGCGCTCCGTATGCGTTACTGGAAGCATTGCCTACCCTATGCGGGCTTTGGGTAGCCTTACCTGTCTGTGTAGTATGAACCTCCGAACAGACCATAAGACCAAAGTTTGAAGGAGAAATCGTGCTTCACGTATCGACGCCTGCAGGCCAGGCATCCCGTCCGCGCGCCGGGCGAGTAGTAGGGGCGTGCGCCATGGTGGCGGCGCTGGCCAGCGCGCTGGCGGGCTGTGCCTCCGACAATGCCGATGCCGGCAGCGAGCAGGCCACGGGAGCGCAGGGGACTGCCGCTGTGAGTTTCACAGACCTTGCCGGCCGCCAGGTGGAGCTGGACCACGCGCCGGAACGCGTCATCCTGGGAGAAGGCCGCAGCGTCTTTGCCACCGGCATCCTCAACAAGGAAGACCCGCTGGACAAGGTCGTGGCCATCGGATCGGACCTGAAGCAGAATGTGCCCGACTACTACCGCGAGTTGGAAAAGACCACGCCCAAAGTCAACGAGCTGCCGGAAATCGGCGGCTTCACCAAGGGCGATGTCACTGTGGAGGAGCTCATCAGCCTCGACCCGGACCTCATCGTGCTCTCCAAGGATCAGTACGAGGCCTCCCAGACCGCTGGGCTCACCGACAAGCTGGATCAGGCCGGCCTGACCTATGCTGTCACGGACTTCCGCGCCAAGCCCTTGGAGAACACCATTCCCACCATGGAAATCTTCGCCGATATCTTCGGCCACGAGGACCGCGCGGAGGAGTTCATCGCGGACTGGCAAAAGAACGTGGATCTGGTAACCGAGCGCGCCACGAAAGCGCAGGACAAGCCCTCCACCTTCGTGTGGCGCGCAGCGGGTGTCTCCGATTGCTGCGGCTCGTGGAATGACTCCAACATTTCTGAGCTGGTCAACGTCGCCGGTGGAAAGAACGTGGCAGACGGCATCATCGAGGGTGAGTCCGGCGCGCTGACCCCGGAGAAGGTCATCGACGCCAATCCCGACATGATCATCGCCACCGGCGGCGACTGGTCCGCCAAGGTCGATAACGCAAAGGGCCACACCGGCTTCGCTGCCGCCGGCTATGGCATCAGCGAAAAGGACGCCCATGACAGCGCCGCTTCGCTGGCCGGCGTTCAACCTGGTTTTGAGGACCTCTCCGCCGTCAAGGAGCACAACCTCCACGGCCTGTGGCACCAGTTCTACAACTCGCCCTTCAACTACCTGGCGCTCCTTCAGATCGCCGCGTGGCTCCACCCAGAGGACTACGCAGACGTCGACGTTCAGCAAGAATGGGCCGAAGCCCAAGAGAAATACTCGCCCGTTCCCGGCGACGGAACCTTCTTCAGTACCAACTAGTCATGAGCATTCTCACCTCAACCGCGCGCTCGGCAAGCCCTGAACGGACCACGCGCGCAGAAACCGCGGTGCTTCCCGTGGAGGCCCTCGCACGCGAGCACTCCCGCGTGACCCGCCGCCGTATCGCCATCGTCGCCGGGCTTATCGTCGTAGCACTCGCCGCATTCGTTCTTAGCGTGATCGTTGGCGCCATCGACCTCACCCCGGGGCAGGTGCTGCGGGGGATGGTGGATCCGGGAGGCGTCGACAAGCAAACGCGTACAGTCCTGTGGAGCCTGCGCCTGCCTATGGCCGTCATGGCGCTGCTTATCGGGGCCAGCCTGTCACTGGCTGGCGCGCAGATGCAGACCATCCTGGATAATCCGCTGGCGGAGCCCTTTACCCTCGGCATCTCCGCGGCGGCTGCCTTCGGCGGAGCCAGCGCCATCGTGTTGCGTTGGCAGCTTCTGGCCCAGCCGCAGTTCAACCTCGCACTCATCGCGTGGCTGTCGGCGGCGCTGGCCACAGCCATCATCGTCGTTGCCGCCGTTATTCGCGGTGCGAAGTCCGAGACGATGGTGCTGCTCGGCATCGGCCTCGTCTTCTTCTTCCAGGCCATGCTGGCGCTCATTCAATACCGCTCTTCCAGCGAGGCCCTCCAACAGATCGTTTTCTGGTCCATGGGTTCGCTCACCCGCGCTAGCTGGCAGGCCAACGCCGTGCTGGCCGGCGTGCTTGCGGTGGCGTTGCCGATCCTGGGAGCGCTGTCGTGGCGGCTGACGGCGCTGCGGCTTGGCGACGCCCGCGCCACCGCCCTCGGTATCAACACCTCCCGCCTACGCGTGATCGTGCTCGTCGTGGTCTCGCTCGTCGCGGCCACCACCGTGGCTTTCGCCGGCATCATCGGATTTATCGGCCTGGTGGGCCCGCACATCGCGCGCATGTTGGTGGGTGAGGACCAGCGTTACTTCGTGCCGGCCTCCATGGCCGCGGGCGCGGCGGTGATGTGCGCCGCCCACGCGCTCAGCCTCCTGATTAAGCCCGGGCTGGCCATCCCCATCGGCATCGTCACCTCGCTTCTGGGCGTGCCATTCTTCATCGCCATCGTCATGACTCGGAGGAGGGCATTGTGGACGTAGAACTCACCATCACCGATCTATCTGCCGGCTATGGCTCGCGCACGGTGGTGGACGGGCTGAGCCTTCCCACCCTGCGCGGCGGGCAGGTCGTGGGGCTGCTGGGGCCGAATGCGTCCGGCAAGACCACCACCATCAAGACGCTCGCTGGCGTGCATCGCGCGCGGGGCGGCACGGTGGGCTTTCGCGTCGACGGCCAGAGCCCGCGCGGACAGCGGCGCCGCCAGCTCATCGGCTATGTGCCGCAGGGCCTGCCGCACACCGCGGCGCTGCGCGCGTTTGAGGCAGTGCTGATTGCGGCGCGGCGCGAAGCGTGCGAGGACCCAATCACCCGCACAGCCGAGGTCCTGCACTCCATGGGGCTCGATGAGATTGCGCAGCGCTACCTCAATGAGCTCTCTGGAGGCCAGCGCCAGCTCGTCGCCGTGGCGCAGATGCTCGTGGGGACCCCTGGGCTCATGCTTCTCGACGAGCCCACTTCTGCCCTCGATCTCAACCGCCAGCTCTTCGTCTTGGGCCGCGTGCGGGCAAAAGCTCGGGAGGAAGGCAGCCTCGCGTTGGTGGCGATTCATGACATCAATCTGGCCGCCCGGATGTGCGATCAGCTTGTCGTGCTTCACGGCGGCAAGGGACGCGCTCACGGCGCGCCGGGGGAGGTGCTCACGGAGGAACTCTTGCGCGAGGTCTACGGCGTAGAGACGGATGTGCTGGACCACCGCGGGCAACCCATCGTGGCGCTGCGAGAGGTTAGTTAGACTCGGGCCGTGTGAGCCGAAATTCGCCCGAGAACCTCCTGCTGTACCTCACCCCGGAGGATGAAGACACGATCCGGGAAGTCTATGCTGCCCTGGCTCAGCGTGGCTTTCCGGTGCAGCACCAGCGCCCGCACATTACGGTAACGTTTGCGCCGGCGCTCGAGACCGCAGTCGTCGACAAGGCCCGCACTCTGTTGCCGCCGCTACTGCCGGCGCTGTTTCATCGCGTCGGGACGGTGGTGTTCGGCAGGAAAAGTAAGCAGACCGTGGCGTGGCTTTTGGAAACCACGGATGACCTGGAGATCGCTGCGCGCCAGGTTAGCGCCGCAAACCCGGAAGGCCGCGGGCCGCGGTGGACCCCGCACCTGACGATGGGGTTGCGCCTGCCTAGAGCGCTCGTGCCCGACTATATGCGCGCACTCGATGAAATCGCCGGGCCGGAGCATAAAGAGTTTAGGGCTGACTATGCCGCGTGGTGGCGGCCTAAGACACAGCGCCTCGACATCTTTGGTGGGTCTGTGGCCGTCGGTCGCGAGCGCGAATCCGCGGAGTGATTAAGAAACAGGAAACCCCCGCTCCGGATAACCCGGGCGGGGGTGATATTGTGCGCCATCAGGGAATCGAACCCCGAACCCACTGATTAAGAGTCAGTTGCTCTGCCAATTGAGCTAATGGCGCTGGTGTTTACCTAGCTGGCTCTGATTTCCTCAGTGCCTGCCGTGCAACGAGATGTAACTTTAACACCCTCTTCCTGAAAAGGTAAAATCGCCAGGTGAATAAAGGTTTTTGAGCTCCTAAGGTTGCGGCTACTTGTCTCTTCTTTGAAAGTGTGGAGTGTGGGAGTGGGGAAGACCGGTAACGAAACGGTTAAGGGCGGTGGCGCTAACTAGTTAGAAGGCCGTGCGGGCGGTTAGGCTTAGTGCACTCTTGTCCTTGTCTGTCCTTTTATGAGCTAGGGGTTTGTGTGCACTCTCTATTCCCTTCTGCACGTCCCGCAGTGCTTCTCTCGAGTCTCATTGCGACTGCCTCCCTTCTGACTGCCTGCACCATTGGCGGGGCCGAGAATTCCAGCCCGGCCGATAGTCACTCTGAGGCAGACGCCCAAGCGAGTGCGGCGGCGGATGCTTCGGCCTCGGCAGCCGCTAAGGCGAAGCAACTAAAGTTTTCTGTCAAAGACGGCGCTAGTGATGTCGATCCTTCCGAACCGGTCGAGGTCACTTCTCCTGCGGGTCTGAAGTCGGTGACGATGACCAACGAGGCCGGCAAAGTGGTGGAGGACGAGCTGTCGAGTGATTCGACCACGTGGAAGAGTGCCGAGGTTCTGGGGTACAACCGCACCTACACCATCGATGCCACAGACAAGAATGGCACCCACAAGACCATCACCTTCACCACTCCGCAGGCCGCGGCGGTGTCTGAGGTGGCGTTGAGCCCGCTGCCGGACTCCGAAGTAGGAGTGGGCCAGGTTATCGGCGTGCGTTTCGGCAACTACGTCACCGACCGCAAGGCGGCCGAGAAGGCCATCACGGTCAAGACCGAGCCCGCCGTTGAGGGGGCGTTCTACTGGGTAAATAACCAGGAGGTGCGCTGGCGCCCGCAGAACTACTGGGAGACGGGCACGAAAGTGACTGTCGACGTCGACCTGTACGGTCGCAACCTCGGCGGCGGTGTTTACGGCGGCGAGGATGCCTCCACCAACTTCACTATCGGTGACCGCGTCATCACGCTGGTCGATAACAACACGAAGATGATGTCGGTGTTCAAGAATGGGGAGGTGCTGCGCCGCATTCCGGTGTCGATGGGCAGGGATGGTCAGTGGGACACCCCGAATGGCGCCTACATCATCGGTGACCAGTACCCGTCCCTCACTATGGACTCGACTACCTTTGGCCTGGCTCTCGACGCCGGCGGTTATAAGACCGACGTTCAGTGGGCGACCCAGATGTCTTACTCCGGAATCTATGTCCACGCGGCGCCCTGGGCTGTGGGTGCGATGGGCAGTTACAACCAGTCCCACGGCTGCATCAACGTGACTACTGAGGCTGCTCAGTGGTTCCAAAACACGGTCAAGCGCGGCGATATCGTGAGGGTTTCCAATACTGGCGGTGGCGTGCTGAGCCCGCTCGACGGCCTGGGGGATTGGAACATGGACTGGGAGACGTGGTCTGCGGGGAACACTACCGCTAACCAGTAGCCCGGTTGATTGCCGGGGTAGCCTTGCGGAAAACTGCCAAGGAAAGGGTCCCGGATGAACTGGTATATGCGCGCTGCGATAGTGCTACTAGCGCCGTTGGCGTTGGTGGCGTGCTCGTCGGAAAGTGGTAGCGCGCATGAGGAAAGCGAAAGTGCAAGCCCGCACGTATCAAGCGTCAGCGCTGCCGCTCCGGCTGAGGAAGGTACATGCGCTACTGAATTCGATATCCCGGCGCTGTTGGAGGCGATGCCGGAGGAATTCGCTGGCCTGGCGCACGACCCCACGTATGACGCGGGTGAGCCTGATGGCTGGGGGCGCTTCTATCAGGCGGATGGGCTGCAATTTATGGTCAATTCCACCTATCTAGATGAGAAAGAAACCGATCCTTGCCCGCAGGACAATGAGCAGGCCGCGCGAGACGTACGCTCATTCGTCGCTGAGGACTATCAGCGTCAGGAGCGAGAGAACGGCGAAGAAGTCAAACCTTTTGAGGACCTCGACTTCACTGAGGGCGGACGCTACTTTGCCTGTGCGAAGCATCCGGAGGCGGACCTGCGGCAGTTCTTTTGCGTGACCACCGTGGGTAATGCGGAAGTGATTAACTACATGTTCCGGCACTCGATGGGTGATGCGAAGGACGTGGAAGATATGAAGAGCGCATCGAAGGAATTGGCCGCGATTATTGACAGCGTTGCCTAGGGTTACCGTCTAGGGTGCCCCCGAAAGTAAAGTCAGTTAATTCATTATTGGCATACTGTGGCCCCGCAACGGGCGGCGTTGTGTCACGCCTGCTCACTTTGTGAAGCACTACGCAGGCACAAATGTTAAGTGGTTTGCATCACGTCTCTGTTTTGGTGAATCTTGTGGAGAACTAGTTATTCACTGCAAAGATGGAGGCAGAAGTGGATCTCTACGAGTACCAAGCTCGAGACCTCTTTGAAGCTCATGGGGTTCCCACCCTGAAGGGCATTGTTGCGACCTCGGCCGTGCAGGCTGAGGAAGCAGCTACGAAGCTGGGCACGCCGGTGGTTGTGGTCAAGGCACAAATCAAAACCGGTGGGCGCGGCAAAGCCGGGGGAGTCAAGCTAGCGCACAGCCCCGCGGAAGCCGCGGAGAAGGCCAACGAGATCCTAGGCCTGAAAATCAAGGGCCATACCGTGCGCAAGGTGATGGTGGCAGAAGGCGCAGACATCGCTGAGGAATACTACTTCTCGATCCTCCTCGACCGCACCAAGCGCCGTTACCTGGCCATGCTCTCCAAGGAAGGTGGCGTGGAGATTGAAAAGCTGGCTGAGGAGCGCCCAGATGCCCTGATTAAGCGCAGTTTCTCCCCACTCGACGGCATGACGGACACCCTCGCTAGGGACATGGCATATGAGGCGGGGTTTGATGAGGGGGACGTCGCTAAGCTCGTGCCCGTGTTTAAGAAGCTCTACACGGTCTATACCGAGGAAGACGCCACGCTGGTGGAAGTTAATCCGCTGGTCAAGACGTCAAGCGGCGAAATTATTGCGCTCGATGGCAAGGTCACGCTGGATGATAACGCGCAGTTCCGCCACCCCGAGCACCGCGACCTGCAAGACCACGGTGCGACCGACCCGCTGGAGCTCAAGGCGCAGAAGATGGGGCTGAACTATGTCAAGCTCGATGGTTCGGTGGGTATCATCGGCAACGGCGCTGGCTTGGTGATGTCAACGCTCGACGTCGTGGCCTACGCCGGCGAGGACCTTGCATCGCAGCCGAAGCCCGCGAACTTCCTGGATATCGGCGGTGGTGCCAATGCGGAAGTGATGGCTAACGGGCTTGAGGTGATTCTCAGTGACCCGCAGGTGAAATCTGTCTTCGTCAACGTCTTCGGTGGTATTACCGCCTGCGACGAGGTTGCTAAGGGCATCGTGCAGGCGTACAAGATTTTGGATTCTGAGGGGATCGAACCCAAGCCGCTCGTGGTGCGCCTCGACGGCAACAATGCCGAGCTGGGACGCTCGATTCTTAATGACGCACGCCTGCCCAAACTGGAGCAGGTTGAAACCATGGATGCTGCTGCCCGCAGGGCTGCTGAGCTGGCGAACTAGGAGTAGATATGTCGATTTTTCTCAACAAAGACTCGCGGATCATTGTGCAGGGCATGACGGGTTCGGAAGGCATGAAGCACACGCGCCGCATGCTGGCGTCCGGCTCCAACATCGTAGGTGGCGTCAACCCGCGCAAGGCCGGCGAACGCGTAGACATTGATGGGCGCGAGATCCCTGTGTTTGGCAGCGTGCGCGAGGCTATGCAGGCGACAGACGCCAACGTCACCGTCATCTTCGTGCCGGCAAAGTTCACCAAGGATGCGGCGGAGGAGGCGATCCGCGCTGGCATTGAGCTCGTCGTGATCATCACCGAGGGAATCCCAGTGAAGGACACGGCGGAGCTCTATGCGTTGGGACGCGAGTCCAAGACGCGCATCATCGGCCCCAATTGCCCGGGGCTGTACACACCGGGTGAATCCAATGCAGGCATTATCCCGGCGGAGACCGCTCCGAACCCGGGAAAGATTGGCTTGGTGTCGAAGTCGGGCACGTTGACGTACCAGATGATGTACGAGCTCTCTGATATCGGCTTTAGCACGTGCGTGGGAATCGGTGGTGACCCGATTATCGGCACGACGCACATTTCTGCGATCGAGGCATTCCAGAATGACCCGGACACCGAGGCAATCATCATGATTGGTGAGATTGGCGGCGACGCAGAAGAGCACGCTGCGGCCTATATCAAAGACCACGTGACGAAGCCGGTCATTGCCTACATTGCTGGATTTACCGCACCAGAAGGCAAGACGATGGGCCACGCCGGTGCCATCGTCTCGGGTGGCTCCGGTACGGCAGAAGGAAAGAAGGCAGCGCTGGAGGCCGCCGGTGTAAAGGTAGGAAAGACCCCGTCCCAAGCGGCAGAGTTGGTGCGAGCAGCCTTGGCGTAGTTGGGTGAGGGACATGGGGTGGTTCGCCCCCATGCCTCTCCAATAAGAACTAGCGGGGGAGACCGCGGCGTCGTGACACCGTCTTGTCGAAGGGAATCCAAAAGCGTAAGGCTGCGTCTTGGTTCTTCGAGATTCCGATGCGCGGCCCGCGGACCCACTCCGGCTCGCTCTCGCGCTCGCTGAGGAGTACGGGCGTGCCGTTGTCCTCGATGCTGAAGCCAAGGGCCTTGCCCACATTGCCAGGGCCGCGGGCGAGATTATGAAACTCCGTGTCGCCCCTCCGCTGGTAGGCGAGGTCTATACCGTCGATTACTTCGCCGGCCCGCAGCAGGCAGCCCTCGCCGGTCCCCTCGGGTGCACAAACGATATTGCCGTTCCGGTGGATGCCGTAGGACACATAGACGTAGAGGCGGCCGGGGGGACCGAACATGGCGGCGTTGCGTGGGGTACGTCCGTTAAAGGTGTGCGAGGCCTCATCGCCTGAGCCGAGGTAGGCCTCCACCTCTGTGATTCGAATGGAGACGCCGTTGTGCGTCAGCACCATTCCCAGCAGTTGGGGAGCGACGATGTCTGCGGAGGCGGTGAAATCGATCATTTCCGCAGTCTAACGTGCGAACGAGGTTTAGACCTTGGCCTTGTCTTCTTCGGCTTCAATCTCTGCGTTGAATTCGCGTTTGGAGGCCTGCCACTGGTCCTCAGTCATGCCGATACGCCAGTAGCCAGAGATAGAAACGTCTTCCTTGGGAATTCCAGATTCCACGAAAAGGAAACGACGCAGCTCCTTGATCATCTCGGCGACACCGTGGATGAACCAGCTGGTTTTCTTCCCCGTGGGGATACCAGCTTCGCGTACCACGCGGGATAGCTCAGTACCGGGGGTAGCGCCATTGCGGACCACCCAGATGACCTCCACGCCCTCGCGGGTGGGGAGTTCAAACGTGCGGTCTTCGGCCGCGATCTCGATGTATGCAGTTGCAGTCGCGCCTTCGGGGAGACGCTTCAAGCCGGCACCGATGGCCGGTGCTGCGGATTCATCACCGGCGAACACAAAGTGCGCATACTCTTCGGTGGGTCCCCACGCGCCACCTGGGCCGAGGAAACCGATTTTCTCTCCGACCTCAGCTACTCGTGCCCAGGGACCGGCCAAGCCGGAATCACCGTGGGTGACAAAGTCAACGTCGAAGTCCCCGGTTTCCGGGTTCAGGTTGATCAGGGTATAGGTGCGGAGAATCGGGTGTTTATCACGCGGCTGCTCTTCACGAATCTGTTGGACATCAAACGGCCAAGAGTAGTCAGCGCTTTGTGGCACGAACAACAGCTTGATGTAGTGATCCGTAAACTCCAGCTCTTTGCCCACAAATGCTGGAGAGTTCATGCTCAACCGAACCAAATCCGGAGAAACCTGGTGACGACCAAGCACGGTCGCTTCATGCGCCTTGCGGGGCTTGCGCTTCGGCGCCGCTTCTTTAGTTTGGGCAGCCATTGCTATCACTGTCCTTCGGGATACTTGAGTTGCTGTGAGGGCGGGAGCCTACACAATACTAGATTAGGTAAGGCTAACATATCCAAGGCTAGGGTGGTTCGGCGCAAAAAATTAACCCCGCATCCTGCTCAAGCAGGATGCGGGGGTCTATTCGGGGTGGCTGACGGGGCTCGAACCCGCGACACCCAGGATCACAACCTGGTGCTCTACCAGCTGAACTACAGCCACCATCGTTGCCCGAAAGCAACGAGATACAGGTTAACCCACGTCGTCGGTTTTACAAAAACGCCTGGTAATCGGCGGTTGTAGCAGCCTTTAATTCCTCGGCTTCCGTGGAGGAGGGGCCGTCGTCGGTGCGGAAAACACTGCGACGGTAAAAATCGAGCTCGCGGATGGACTCGATAATGTCTTGCAGTGCCCGGTGTGCCATTCCCTTTTCCGGTTGGTTGTAATAAGCCCGCGGGTGCCAGCGGCGGGCGAGCTCTTTAATAGTGGAAACATCAATCATTCGGTAGTGCAGCGCGGCATCCAGACGTGGCATGTAAGCGCGGATGAAGGCGCGGTCTGTGGCGATTGAATTGCCCGCCAGGGGAGCAGGGTGGCTCGGATCGCAGTGCTTTTCGACGAGCTTCAGCACTGCGTCCTCTGCTTCTTCGATGGTGAGCGTGGATTCCCGAATTTCCTTGTCCAGTCCCGAGTTTGCGTGCATTGTGGTGACGAAGTCGTCCATCTCCGCGAGTTGTTCCTCCGTGGCGTGCACGACGAGGTCGATGCCGTCGTCAAGGATGTTCAGCTCGGCGTCGGTTATCACGGCGGCAACTTCCACGATGACGTGGCGCTGTGGTTCCAGTCCGGTCATTTCCAGATCGATCCAGACAAGGCGATCGTTCTTAGCGGGGATATCACTCATGGGTTCCACCATAGTTTCTCCTTGGGTGAGGTTCGGGAGGTGCCAGAGTGGGGGTAGATGGGGGTAGGACACATCTGCGGGAATGGGGAGGCGCTTCTTAAACGATGTGAACTGGTGATTTGTGGTGATTGCGGAGGTTACGGTACGCCCTTTTCTCAACTTTTTCATGATTTCGCTCACGAAAGCCTCAGCCGATGGGACATTATTAGGACAGCCTTTAACGTGATGGCACTCACATATTTCGAAGGATGGTACCCCACCGATGTCAGCCTTTCTCGACACCCTCAATGCCCTTATCTGGTCACCAGCGTTGGTCTTTCTATGTCTCGGCGCGGGCATTTACTTCACGCTAGCGACTAAGTTTCTGCAGATACGCTGCATTCCGGACATGATTAAACAGCTGAAGGATGGCGAGAGCTCCGAGGCGGGTGTCTCTTCCTTCCAGTCGCTCATGATTTCCTTGGCCGGCCGCGTCGGCGTAGGCAACATCGCCGGCGTTGCTACGGCTATTGCGTTCGGTGGCCCGGGCGCCGTGTTCTGGATGTGGGCGGTGGCGTTGCTGGGTTCTGCAACGTCGTTCGTGGAATGTACCTTGGCCCAGGTCTATAAAGAGAAGGACCAGGACACTGGTGAGTACCGCGGTGGCCCGGCTTACTACATCGAGAAGGCCTATAAGCACACCAAGGCCGGACCATTCATGATGGTCTATGGCATCGTCTTCGCCGTCGCAATGATTCTTGCTACCAGCTACTTCCTGCCTGGTATTCAGGCTAACGGTGTGGCCGCGGCAGTCCAGAACGCTTGGGGTGTTGATGTCGGCTGGTCTGCGCTGGTTCTGGGCGGAATTCTGGCCATCATCATTATCGGTGGCGTCAAGCGTATCGCTAACTTTGCGTCCCTCGTGGTTCCGTTCATGGCGGCTGCGTACATTATCTTCGCCATCATCATTCTGATCATGAACTTCAGCCAGATCCCTGAGGTCTTTGGCATGATCTTCAAGTCCGCCTTCGGCGCAGAGCAGGCCTTCTCTGGCCTGTTGGGCTCGGCCATCATGTGGGGCGTGAAGCGCGGTATTTACTCTAACGAGGCAGGCCAGGGTACCGGCCCACAGTCGGCCGCGGCGGCAGAGGTTTCCCACCCAGCGAAGCAGGGCTTCGTGCAGGCTTTCGCGGTGTACATTGACACCCTCTTCGTGTGCTCCGCTACCGCGTTCATCATCATCTCCACTGACATGTACAAGGTCTTCGAGGGCGAGTCGGAGGAAGGCCCTGTGCGCTACGCAGGCTCCCTCCCGGATGGCGTTGAGGTGGGCCCGGGCTTTGTCCAGCACGGCCTCGACACCCTGCTGGCAGGTTTCGGCCCGAGCTTCATCGCCATCGCCATCGCCTTTTTCGCCTTCACCACCGTTCTGGCGTACTACTACATGGCGGAGGTCAACCTGACCTACTTCAACCGCTGGATCAGCAACAAGACCACCCGCCGCGCGCTCGTCTGGATTCTGCGTATTCTCCTCGTGGTGTCCGTGGTCGTTGGCGCGACGACGACTCCGGGTTCCGCCTGGGCGCTGGGTGACATCGGTGTTGGTGCAACGGCATGGCTCAACATCATCGCCATTCTTTTCCTGCAGGTCCCGGCTCTCAAGTGCCTCAAGGACTACAGCGCACAGAAGGCTGCCGGCAAGGACCCGCAGTTTGACCCAGAGGCGCTGGGAATCAAGAACGCTGAGTTCTGGGTAGAGCGCAAGCTCGCCCGGCAGGAGGCCGCGCAGAAAGCCATTGCGCAGGACTCGCCGCTCCAGGGTTAAGTAACGCAAAAGCCCGCTCTCCCAAAGAGAGCGGGCTTTGTCGTATCCTAGGCCATCTTGGAATAGAAACGGCCGATGATCGGCGCAACAATTGGGGTCGGCACAATCTTGCCCAGTGCATTCATTACCTTGGAGAGCGGGCCGGGGACCACGCGCCGCTGGTTGCGGGCCATGGCCTCGAGGGTTTCTTCGGAGCAGGACTCGTAGGTGGTCCACAAGAAGTCCGGGACGACCTTATCCACGATGGACTGCTCCTCCTCGGGAATAACAGCATCGCGCACTGGGCCAGGAGCCAGCAGAGTGCAGGTCACGCCCGAGCCCTTGAGCTCATAGTGCAGGGCCTCAGTAAAGGCATTGACACCTGCCTTGGTGAAAACATAGGTGGCGTTGTTCGGAATGGAGACGTTGCCCGCAGCCGAGCCCACGTTACAAATAGCGCCGCTGCGCCGCGGCAGCATCTGCTCCAGTGCGGCACGGGTCAGACGGTGAACGGCCTTGCCGTTGAGATCGAACTGCCGGGTTTCATAATCCCAGTCCTGATCCATGAACTTGCCAAAGCTGGCGATGCCCGCCGAGTTGACGATGATGGAGATTTCCTTGCCCGCCATGAACTCGATAACGCGGTCAACGTCCGCCGCCTCGGAGAGATCCGCAGCCAGCGCAATGGCATCAACCTCGTGACGGGAGCGTAGGTCCGCAGCGATGGATTCGAGGACTTCTTCGCGGCGGGCAACGAGAATGACGTTGTAGCCGCGAGCAGCCAAATCTCTGGCCATCGCAGCGCCAATGCCCTGGCTGGCACCAGTCAGCAGTGCATACGAGGAGCGGGTAGGGGCGGGCAGCCCAGGGGAGTGAGCCATGAAACGGCGTCCTTTCTCTCAGGGGTGGGAAGTCTCCACCCAGCGTAGAGCACTCAGGGTTTAAATCAGGGTAAATAGGCCCTTCCGGTTTTAGAGTGC
>NZ_KV796749.1:0-55947 GCF_001809235.1 Corynebacterium sp. HMSC072A04
CGCAAATCCACACGAAATGTCCCTTAAGCCGTTATTTTGGGACCACGGCTGGCGGCAAAAGGTTTGATATCGCGAGAGTCAGTCACGGTGATTCTCCAATTCTTCAGCGTTCAGTGCCGCCAATTTTACCCCCGAAAATTGGAAACGACGCGGTGCCCCTACAGCAGCCGCGTCGCCCCTATTCCCTATCACTCACAACGGATTGGAGAAACCGTTTGCCTACCCCCTAAGTAGGCTTTGTGAGCGATTCTCACTCTAGCACTATTTTCCCTCGCAACGGTAGATAAATCTTCAAAAACTCTGTAACGCTTCTACCGGCTCAGTCGATGCTTCACACGCAGGCCTTTGAGCTAGGCTTTTCCATTTTCTTCGTGCCTAGCGGGTGCCCCCACGAGAACGAAAGCCGCGATCGAAATTACCCCCAAAATAGCCAGCGCGGTCCACAGCTGTGGGGACTGTCCCCCATTGCCTGCCACGGTGATGGCGGAGGTTGCCCACTGCATGGGAAAGAGGTGCACGAGCGCACTCATCGCGGCGTTGAGATCGGTTCCCGTCGAGGCCGCTTTCCACGCCCATCCCACGACGCCCACCTGGGCTACGCCGAGCACGCTGCCCAGGCCCCAACCAGCGAGCCCCAGTCCGCGCACGAGTGCGTACACAATGCTTGCCGACGCCACCCCGGCCCCCGCCGCCGCGAGCCCCGCCCACGCCACGGCCGCGGCGGTTCCACCGGTAGCAAGAAGTGCCACGAGCAGGCCCACCACAACTCCGATCAGCACCGCGCCGCCCAGCAGCGCGAGGATACGACGCTCCACGCGCGTCAGCAGCGCTCCGATAACCCCGCCGCCCAAGACGGCGATAGCCGCGAGGAGCATGGCCACGATGGGGCTCAGTAGCTGGGAAGGCGCGTTATCGCCCTCTGCAGGTCCGGCTACGGTGGGCAGCGCACGCTGCGCGCCCTGCACCTTGGACCGGTTCTGCTGCGCCATGCCGTCGACCTTCTCTGCGCCGGCAACGAGCTTGTCCACACCTTGCAGGGCCTCATCGACCTTGGAGTTGAGCTCACCAATACCGGCATTGAGCTGCTTTGCGCCCTCCGTGGCTTGGTAGACGCCATCGTGGTAGGCGTAGCCGCTCACGGCCAGCTGGTTGGAGAGCTCGCGCGAGCCATCCTTCAGCTGCGTCAGTTGATCCTGAACGGACTGGTCAAATTGGAAGTTCTCCACTTGGCTGCGCAGATCACCGAGCTGCGAGCGGATGTTCTTCGCCTCCGCCGAGTTGTTTCCTTCCAAGTCCTTGAGGGTGCCGTCGATGGCCTGCAGGATCTGTCCGCGGACCACGCCTAGGCCGATGACTTGGTCGACGGCGCCGCCGACGCCGTCGGCCAGCTCGGTAGCACCGTTGCCCAGCTGGGCGGTGCCGGATTGCAACTGGACGAGACCGTCGTACAGCTCCTGCGAGCCGCCGGCCAGCTTGTCCACACCGCCACCCAGTTCGCCGGCTCCATCCTTCAGCTCACCGGTGCCGTCGGCAAGCTGCTGCGCGCCGTTCGCCAGGAATCCCGCCTGGGCATTGGCTTCGCTGAGGGCCCGGGCGACGTCGTAAAGCTCAGCGGGATCGATGGTGCCATCGCTGGGCGCACCCGCCTGCTCCTGGGACCAGGCTTCGGCTGGCTGCCACTCGGACACGGTGGCAACGACCGCGCCGATAACGAGCGGCACGATGAGCACGAGGGCGAGAAGGAGTGCGCGGGTGCCAACCTTCCGGTTAGCGTCAGCAGGAGTAGCTAGGCGTGAGGTCATGTAAAAGAAACTATCGCCCACGCTGGGCAAAAGCGGTCAGGCGCGCGGAAAAGCCCCGTCCGGAATGAACCCGGCGGGGCTTCTAAGGTGACGGATTAACTCATGTGGGTGACGGATTAACGCCCCTGCGTTAATCCCTACTTCTTCTCAGCGAAGAGCTCGCGCACGCGCTTGCCCAGTTGCGGGGAGACTGCATCCCAGTAGGCGTAGACGCGCTCCTCGGTCTCCGGGGACACGCCTGCCATGGCGTTGGTGATGTTGTCCGCCAGGCGCTCCTTGGCGCCATCGTCGTAGACATTCTCGTACAGGTCGGTGGCCTGGACGGTGTCATTGTCCTCAGCGTGGTGGATATAAGGCGCACGCACCAGGTCGATGCCTGCCGGGTCCGGGTTCACGTAGAGATCCGGAGCGGTGGTGGTCTCCTGCTCCTTGAAGCGCAGGTTCTCATCGCCATCCAGGTAGCCGCCGCCCTTGGCGTGGCAGTTCGGGGAGTAGACCGGATCCTCCGGGGCGTTGAACAGGTACTGCATCGGACCCTCGTGCTCGTAGGTGTTGACCTGGTTGAGCGGCTGGTTCACCGGCAGCTGCTTGTAGTTCGGTCCGATACGGTAGCGCTGCTGGTCGGAGTACGCGAAGACGCGTGCCTGCAGCATCTTGTCCGGAGACAGCCCAATGCCCGGGACAATGTTGGACGGATCCAGGGCAACCTGCTCAATCTGCGCGAAGAAGTTGCGCGGGTTGCGGTTGAGTACGAAGTATCCGACATCGACCAGCGGGTAATCCTTCTTGGACCAGGTCTTGGTGAGGTCGAAGGGGTTGAAGCGGTACTCTTCAGCCTCCGCCACCGGCATGATCTGAACCTTGACGTCCCAGACCGGGAAGTTGCCTTCCTCGATGGCGTTGTAGAGGTCCTCGCGGTGGTAGTCCGCGTTCTTGCCAGCCATCTCCGTGGCTTCGGCGTCGGTGAAGTTCTCCACGCCCTGGCGGGTCTTGAAGGGGTACTTCACCCAGAAGGCATCGCCGGACTCGTTGACCCACTGGAAGGTGTGGGAGCCGTAGCCGTTCTGGTGGCGGGTGGTCTTCGGGGTACCGCGATCACCCATAAGGTAGGTCACCTGGTGGGTGGTCTCCGGGTTGCGGGTCCAGAAATCCCACTGCATGTCAGCATCACGCAGGCCGTTGGCACCCAGACGCTTCTGGGAGTGGATAAAGTCCGGGAACTTAATGCCGTCACGAATGAAGAAGACCGGGGTGTTATTACCCACGATGTCGTAGTTACCGTCCTCGGTGTAGAAGCGCAGCGCGAAGCCGTGGACGTCACGCCAGGTATCCGGGGAGCCCTGCTCGCCGGCAACAGTGGAGAAACGGCCCATCATCGGGGTCACGGTGCCCTTCTGGAAGAGCTTGGCCTTGGTGTAAGCAGAGACGTCCTCGGTAACGTGCAGCTCACCAAAGGCGCCGTGGCCCTTAGCGTGCGGGGTGCGCTCCGGCACGCGCTCGCGGTTGAAGTGCGCCAGCTTCTCAATCAGGTGGATGTCATTGAGCACTACCGGGCCGTTCTGGCCAACGGTGATGCTGGTGTTTTCAGTAGCAATTGGCTGACCGGAGGGGCGGGTTGTGTTCGGGCCGCCCGGGGCGCGCTGGCCCTTGTCGAGAACCTTGTCTGCCGCGGACTCATTCGAAGCGTTAGTCATGGGGTTAATGCCTCCTAGATCGGTTGATAATTTGCTTTACATTATCAATCACGGACCTTTCATAGCCTACCCATAAAAAATGACCTGCGCAACAGTTTTTGACGTTGCCAGAGTTCACGGCCTTAAGCCCGAGACACCCAAGTCCTGCCTCCCCCGACTGGTAAGTTATGGGAGGTGAAACGACACTCCGAGCGCGACGATGCGCGCGTCACCGACCTCGCCCTCAAGGCAGGCCGTGGCGATCGCGCAGCCCTCACGGAGTTCATTAAGTCCACCCAAGATGATGTCTGGCGCCTACTCGCCCACCTCGGTGGCCCCGATATCGCGGACGATCTCACCCAGGAGACCTACCTGCGCGTCATCGGCGCACTCCCCCGCTTCGCCGCCCGCTCCTCAGCGCGCACGTGGCTACTTTCGCTTGCGCGCCGCGTGTGGGTAGATAACATCCGCCACGACATGGCCCGCCCGCGCAAGTCCGCCACCGAGTACGAGGATGCCGCCGCCCTCGCAGCAACTCCCGAAAACGCCGGCACGTGGAGCGAGTGGATCGACGCCCGCGCGCTTATCGACGCCCTCCCAGAAGACCGCCGCGAAGCCCTCATCCTGACTCAAGTGCTGGGCTATACCTACGAGGAGGCCGCGAAGATCGCCGGGGTTCGTGTTGGCACTATCCGCTCCCGCGTGGCCCGGGCCCGCAAGGACTTAATCAACCAACGCGGATAATCGTTATCGAGCCGTTACAAATCGGCTTGGCCGGCCATAGAACCTGCATCTACATGCGCCAAACGGCAAATTCTGACACCCCCGCCACTGCCTATCCTTAAGGAAACCGCAGCCCCAGCTGGAAAACACCGATAGACGGCGCCTAATCTTTTCCGAGGCACACGTGATAAATCGATAGTCGAACCGGGCCCGCGAGGCTTTCCCAATTGCCCGCACCACACCTTGGGTAGTGATGGCATTCCCCCGGCGCGTGTGAGATTGAGAGACCTCTTTACCTTATGTGGAAACGCGCAGTGACCATTTCCATGGCCTTCATCGGCGTCGTCGTCGGCGCCGGCTTTGCCTCTGGCCAGGAAGCACTCCAGTACTTCGTGGCTTTCGGAAACATGGGCCTGTGGGGCGTACTCCTCGCCTCCGCCCTCATGATTATTACTGGTGTAGCAATTCTGCAGCTTGGCTCCTACTTCCAGGCCGATGAGCACACGGCAGTGTACGACAACATTAGTGGGCCCATCGTCTCCCGGATCCTGGACTGGGGCACACTGGCCACGTTGTTCTCCATCGGCTTCGTCATGTTCGCCGGTGGTGGCTCCACCATCAGCCAGCAGTTCGAGGGTGTGCCCATCTGGGTGGGCGGCGCTATTATGCTCGTGCTCGTCCTGCTGGTAGGCCTCCTCGACGTGGATAAGGTCAGTAACGTCATCGGCGCGATTACGCCCTTCATCATTATCTTCGTGGTCCTGGCCACCGGCTACACCATCATCGTGACCGACGTGGATTGGTCCCAAGCCAATGAGTTTGCTGTCAACAACGTCGAGAGTCCGCTCAGCAACTGGTGGCTGGCTGCGCTGAACTACACCGGCCTCAACGTCATGTGCGCGGTCTCGATGTCCATCGTCATCGGCGGCAACATCCTGGATAACCGTGCCGTCGGTGTTGGCGGCCTCATCGGTGGCTTCTTCTACCTGCTTCTGCTTGCCCTCCTCGTGGTTTCCCTCTACATGGTGGCGCCGGAAGTCTACAAGCAGGACCTGCCGGTGCTGACGCTGATCAACCACGTGAACCCGGCTCTGGGTTACTTCATGACCTTCATCATCTACGGCATGGTCTTCAACACCGCTATCGGCATGTTCTACGCCATGGGCAAGCGCCTGACCCGCAAGAAGCCGAAGCTCTTCTACCCCGTCTACGCGGGCGCCTGTGTTGTCGGCTTCATCCTCTCCTTCATCGGCTTCAAGCAGCTGGTCTCCAGCGTCTACCCGATTCTGGGTTGGATTGGCCTGCTCATGATTGCCGTCATGGTCATCACCTGGATTACCCAGCGCGACAAGATCACCTCCGAGTCTGACCGCCGCGTGCGCGCCCGCACCTTGGTTAAGCGCCGCCTTGACCCGCGCGAGCACTTCACCAAGAAGAACGAGCGCGAGCTGCGCAAGCTGGCAGCGGCCTCCAACATGGAAACTGAAGAGTTCGTCTCGACCGTTGCCGATGAGATCCACGAGGAGCTCGAGGCCGACGATGAGATTGAATACGACCGCGAGGACCCGGAACCCTCTGTGACCTTCGTGGAGCACACGAAGCCCGAGGTGCCGAAGGACTAGCCCTTCCGCACACCCCCTTTCCCATTACTCACAAAAAGTCCGCCCCCAGATATCACTCTGGGGGCGGACTTTTCTTATTTATGCGGGTTCTAAAACTCGCTGCAGCTTTGCTTTAGACCAGCAGCTCCGCAATCTGAATGGTGTTGAGCGCGGCGCCCTTGCGCAGGTTATCGCCGGAGACTACGAAGACAAGGCCCTTGTTGTCCTCGACCGTCTGGTCTTGGCGGATGCGACCGACCAAGGAGAGGTCGATGCCGGCTGCCGCCAGCGGGGTCGGCACATCGACGACCTTGACGCCCGGTGCGGACGACAGCACCTCGCGGGCCTGTTCCGGGGTAATCGGCTTCTCAAACTCCGCGTGCACCACCATGGTGTGGCCGGTGAACACCGGGATGCGCACGCACGTACCGGAGACCTTGAGCTCCGGGATGCCCAGGATCTTGCGGGACTCGTTGCGCAGCTTCTGCTCCTCGTCGGTTTCTTCCGTGCCATCATCGACGAGGTTGCCTGCCAGCGGCAGCGCGTTGTACGCAATCGGGGCGACGTAGGGGCCCAGATCCTCCTCGGAGACCTCGAGCGCCGAGCCATCGTGGACGAGCTCAACGTTGCGGTCGCCGATGGACGCTACTTGCTTAACCAGGGTTTCCACGCCTGCCAGGCCTGAGCCGGAAACGGCCTGGTAGGAGGCGACGCGCATGGTGGTGAGACCGGCGGCGTCGTGAAGCGCCTTCGTGACCGGCATGATCGCCATGGTCGTGCAGTTCGGGTTCGCGATGATGCCCTTCGGGGTGTTGCTCTTCTCCTCCGGGTTTACCTCCGAGACGATGAGCGGCACGTCCGGGTCCTTGCGCCATGCAGAGGAGTTATCCACCACGATGGCGCCGGCCTCGGCGAAGAGCGGCGCATACTGCTTGGAGGTGGAACCGCCGGCGGAGAAGACGGCGACGTCGATCCCAGCGAGGCTTTCTACGGTCTGCTCTGCCAGGTCTTCCACGACGATCTTCTCCTCGCGGAAGGTGAGCTCCTGGCCCGCCGAGCGCGCGGAGGCGAAGAAACGGACCGTCTCGGCCGGGAAGTTGCGCTCCTCCAAGAGGGTGCGCATCACGCGGCCGACCTGGCCGGTGGCGCCTACTACTGCAACAGTGGTCATGACCTTTACTCCTTAAGTTTTAGCGTCCGGTACCAGCATAAACGGTGGCCTCTTCCTCGCCACCCAGCTGAAACTTCTCGTGTAAAGCAATGGCTGCCTTGTCCAGGTCGGCCTCGCGGGTCAGCACGGAAATGCGGATCTCAGAGGTGGAGATGAGCTCCATGTTGACCCCTGCGTCACGCAATGCCTCCGTGAAGTCCGCGGTGACACCGGGGTGGGACTTCATGCCGGCACCGACCAGGGAAACCTTGCCCACTTGGTCGTCGTAAAGCACGTTGCTCCAGTGGCCGTCTTCCTTGAGCTTGGCCAGAATCTCCATTGCCTTCGGCCCATCCGAGCGCGGGCAGGTGAAGGTGATGTCGGTCGTGCCGGACTCCAGGGAGGAGACGTTCTGAAGGACCATGTCGATGTTGATCTCGGCATCTGCAATAGCGCGGAACACCTTGGCGGCCTCACCCGGGCGGTCCGGGATTCCCAGGACGGTGACCTTGGCCTCGGAGCGGTCGGTTGCGATGCCGGTTAGTACTGCTTCTTCCACGGGGATATCCTCCATTGAACCGGCGATGAGCGTGCCGGGGTCGTTTGAATAAGACGAGCGAACTCGAAGGGGAACGTTGAACGCGCGGGCGTATTCGACGCTGCGCAGGACCAGAATCTTAGAGCCCACGGCGGCCAACTCGAGCATCTCCTCGAAGGAGAGCTGCTCGAGCTTCTGGGCGTTGTGAACGATGCGGGGATCAGCGGTGTAGACGCCGTCGACATCGGAGTAAATCTCACACACATCGGCCTTGAGCGCTGCCGCCAGCGCCACCGCGGTGGTGTCCGATCCGCCACGGCCGAGGGTGGTGACGTCGCGCGATTCCTTGTTGACGCCTTGGAAACCCGCGACGATGCAGATTTTGCCTGCATCCAGCGCCTCGGTCAGGCGGCCCGGGGTGACGTCGACAATGCGGGCGTTACCATGACGCTCAGTGGTGAGCACACCAGCTTGGGAGCCGGTGAAGGATTGAGCCTGCGCACCGAGGGACTCCACTGCCATGGCAACGAGCGCATTGGAGATGCGCTCGCCAGCGGTCAGCAGCATGTCCATCTCGCGCTGCGGCGGGACGGGGTTGACCTGGGCGGCGAGGTCTAGGAGCTCATCGGTGGTATCCCCCATGGCGGAGCACACGACAACCACGTCGTTGCCCTGTTTCTTCGTCGCCACAATGCGCTCCGCCACCGCGCGAATGCGCTCTGCGCTTTCGAGGGAGGATCCCCCGTATTTCTGTACGACTAGGGCCACTGACGGTCCCACCTTTCCTGTTTGTGAGGGCCATTACCTGTTCACCGCCCAATACCTATAGACCGGCAGTCAACTCCTTTAGACTACCGCCCTTTGGCTACCATCGAAACACGTGCTGGATATTAATTCCAGGTAAGGTGGAAACGATGCTTTCAAACCTGGTTGCCGTTGCTTTCGCACTGGCCTCGGCACTAGTCGTGGCCTGGGGCACTGTCATACGCCACCGCATCGTGTTGGACGCCAGCTCCAGGACCGTCATGCGGACCGCAATTCGCACTCCCCTGTGGTGGATTGGCACCGGAGCCGCCGTCGTTGCCTATGCCTTGCAGCTCATCGCACTCCACTTCGGCACGCTGCTCATCGTGCAGCCCATCCTCGTCCTGTCCCTGATGTTCACGCTGCCGCTCGCCGCGTGGTATTCCCGGCGGCCGATGCCGGCGCGGGAGGTCTTCTGGTGCCTGGCACTGACCGTCGCAGTGGGCATCATGGTGGTCTATGGGCGCCCCACCGCAGGCTTGACGACGCCCAGCTGGTCCCAGTGGTGGCCCGCCTTCGCCCTCGGCGCGCTGACACTCGCCGCACTCTTTGTGGCGGCCTATAACCGGCCGGAGGAATCTGCACTCGCGCTCGGCAGCGCCTGCGGCATCCTCTACGGCTACGTGGCGCTCGTAGCGAAAGCGGTGGTTGACGTCCTCTCCCACCAAGGCATCGCAGCATTGCTAGCGAGCTGGGAGCTGTACGTGCTCATAGGGCTGGCGGCTGCCGGCACGGTGATCCAGCAGTATTCCTTCCACGCCGGCGCTCTTGCGCATTCCCTTCCCGCGATGACCATCATGGAACCCATCGTGGCTTTCGGCCTGGGTTACTGGGTCCTGGGCGAGAAATTCCAGGTCGAGAGCATCGCGGGCTGGTGCGTGATGGGGGCTTCGCTCATCATCATGATCGCCGCCACGATCGTCCTGTCACGCATTCCGGTCAACCCGGGAAGCACGCGGCTCGCGGAACAAAGCCCGCACTAGATCGCCCACTCAAAGACCACCAGCATGTAGGCGGAGAACCACGCCGACCACAGGACCCATGCGCCACAGGCAGCCCACAGCATGCGTGGACGCCACGCTGTGGCGGCGCGCACAACCCACGGCAGCACCAGAATGATCGCGGGCAGGAGAAGTCGCGGGCGCGAGTGCATGATGCCGTCGGAAAGCAGCACATTCGCACATAACGCAGCGCTAAACCACCAGGCGACCGGGTTAACCTTCCCCCAGGCCGCGATGAGCAACACGGGGGCACCGAGGATCACCAGCACGGTGAGCAAGTAGCCCACATCGTTGTTCTCCGTCAAGGTTTCCCACACGAACCGCACGGTGGCAACTCCCCCGTCGAAGGTGGAGTTCCAGTGTTCGGTTTGGATGCCGAAGTAGCCGCCAGCCTCCGCCAGGTAGCGCTGCGTCCACAGCAAGTAGCCCGGCAGCGGGAGCGACGCCACGATCAGGCTGAGCCACGCCTGCCAGGAACGCCGCCCGTAAAGGAGCACCCACAGGCCAAAAACTGCAAGGAAGTCCACGGAGGTCAGCCGGACAAAGGACAAGGCAATACCGAAAGCCGCGGCGCTCCACCAATCGCGTTCATCCAGCGCCACGAGTCCCCACACCACAAGGGCCCCGAAGAGGGCTTCCGTATAGGGCATGGAAAACACAATGGACATCGGAGCGCTGCTGACCACGATGGCCGCGGCGCATTGCCCACGGCGCCCTGCCCCCAGGCGCTGCGCTAGGACCATGACTCCAGCAGCCATCACCGCGGTAAAAAGAGTATTCACAAGGAGGGCAGCTACCTCAAGGCTGATCCCGGTCCACCCCAGAACCCGCAACAGTATGGGGAAACCCGGAAAGAAAGCCATAGTGATTTCATGGACCGGCCCATCCGTATGGATGTCCGCATCGAAATAACCGACGCGCGCAATCTCCAGGTAGTACTTAGAGTCCCAGGCCGTGAGCTGATCCCACAGCTCCTGCTCGTTGACGGCTGCGATGCCGCTCAGCACAGCGATGCGCACTGCAGTGCCCACTACCGCGACCAGCACGGCCATGGGCAGCAGCGAAAGTACCCCTAGCACACCTTCAGGGGTCGGGGCGGCATCCGGTTCCTTGCCCGGCGCAGTCTTCTTCCCAGGTTCCGGAGCAGTCGTCATGGTGTTTTCTTCAGGCACGCAACACATCCTAGCCACCCGCGACCCCATCCCAGTATGTGAAACCAGTTGCCGCAGAGTGGGAAGCGTTGTATTGTGGCTCACATGACTTTGCGGCACACTCTTCTCCTTAGTAGCCGCGGCGGGATTTAGGTTTGTAACTCTACGGCCAGCGCCCCGTCGCGGAGCGTGGTGATGCCAACACACACCACAGCTGGCCGTCCCCACAATTCACTACATCGTTGCTCATCACAGCAACGCAGCGAAACAAACGCCTCAGGCCACACACAAGGAAGAGAACAAACACCATGTCCCCCAACGATTCTTTCATCTCCGCTCCCCGCGAAATCACCACCCCGGCCGGCCCGCGCAACGAGAACCAGCCCGCCTGGAATAAGCAGCGCGGCTCCTCGATGCCGGTCCACCGCTACCAGAGCTTCGCCCAGGAGGTCGAGCCCGTCACGCTGCCGGACCGCACGTGGCCGGATAAGAAGATTACTGTGGCCCCGCAGTGGTGTGCGGTGGATCTGCGCGATGGTAACCAGGCCCTGATTGATCCGATGTCCCCGCAGCGCAAGCACCGCATGTTCGACCTGCTGGTAGCCATGGGTTACAAGGAGATCGAAGTGGGCTTCCCCTCTGCCTCCCAAACGGACTTCGACTTTGTCCGCGAGATTATTGAGGGCAATAAGATCCCCGAAGACGTCACCATTCAGGTTTTGGTGCAGGCCCGCGAGCACCTGATTCGGCGCACCTTCGAGGCGTGCCAGGGCGCGAAGAACGTCATCGTGCACTTCTACAACTCCACCTCGAAACTGCAGCGCCGCGTGGTATTCCGCAAGGACCGCCCGGCCATCAAGAAGCTGGCCACGGATGCCGCAGAGCTCATCAAGAGCATTGCCAAGGATTACCCGGACACCAACTGGCGCTGGGAGTACTCGCCGGAATCCTTCACGGGAACCGAGCTGGACTTCGCCGTCGAGGTCTGCGATGCCGTCGTCGACATCATGGAGGCTACCCCGGATAACCCCATGATCATCAACCTGCCGTCCACGGTGGAGATGATTAGCCCGAACGTGTACGCCGACCAGATCGAGTGGATGCACCGCAACTTTGCCAAGCGCGACTCCATCATTCTGTCACTGCACCCCCATAACGATCGCGGCGAAGGCATTGCCGCCGCCGAGCTGGGTTACATGGCCGGCGCAGATCGCATCGAGGGCTGCCTGTTTGGCAACGGTGAGCGAACCGGCAACGTAGACATCGTCACGCTGGGTCTGAATATGCTCACCCAGGGCGTGGACCCGCAGATCGATTTCTCCGATCTGCCCAAGATCCGCGAGACGGTGGAGTACTGCAACCAGCTGCGCGTACCGGAGCGCCACCCCTACGGCGGCGAGCTGGTGTTCACGGCCTTCTCCGGCTCCCACCAGGATGCCATCAACAAGGGCCTGGATGCCCTGGCCCAGGAGGTACGCCCCGGCGCCAACAACACCGAGGTGTCGTGGGAGGAACTGCAGGAAACCACCTGGGAAGTTCCCTACCTGCCCATCGACCCGAAGGATGTCGGCCGCGATTACCAGGCGGTCATCCGCGTCAACTCGCAGTCCGGCAAGGGCGGCGTAGCCTACATCATGAAGACCGACCATGGCATCAACATGCCGCGCGCCATGCAGGCGGAGTTCTCCTCCGTCGTGCAGGCGGTGACCGACGCCGAAGGTGGCGAGGTCAACTCCAAGAACATGTGGGACATCTTCGCCAACGAATTCCTGGAGCGCACCTCCCCGCTAGAGCTGGTTTCCTTCCAGGTGGACAACTCCACCACAGAGGGCGAGGACGCCAAGGTAACCGCGACCATCGTCTTCAACGGTGAGAAGCGCGTTGTCTCCGGCATCGGCAATGGCCCCATCGCCGCATACGCCAATGCGCTGGAGGACGTCGGAATTGATTTCGAGGTCATCGACTACTCCCAGCAATCCCGTACTGCTGGCGACGACGCCGAGGCCGCCTGCTACATCGCCGCCGAGGTTAACGGCGCCCAGGTATGGGGCGCGGGCATCGCTGGCTCGACGACGCGCGCATCCATCAACGCGATTACGTCCGCAGTCAACCGCGCAGACTAAGCCAGGCAAAGCCAGACTTAACAACAGTGCAGCTAGGGAGGGAGGAGCACGTTCCTCCCTAGCTTCCAGCATCCGAGCTTTAAGCTATGCGCAAAAATTCCTCGTCACCATATCCCGCTGAATGCGCTTTCTTGTAGGCCAGAACTCAGAGCGATATAGTTAAGCAGCATAACTGCACTGCAATAAAGATTTTTCAAACATTTCGTGCGGCTAGTCAGCGCTTCAGTCTGGGCTTCGGCATTCCCAATGCTCACGGCAGACCCGCCCAGCCGCATGCATCCGACGTGGTCCACTCAGCGAAGGCGAGCAATATGACGGTCACTAACTATGTGGTTCCCCACCACGGGTTTGGCACACCGCGTCGCCTGACGGTTGACACCGTAAACCCGGAGATGTTCCTGCAGCTGTTATCGCTAGCTGAAAGCAGTCATCTCCCCGTCACTTTGAGTGGACACTCAAGTACTGGATTCCGCGTCCAACACGACGAAGACATCGTGGGCGTGATCCCCGCCTCCCAAGCCGCTGATTACACGGAGCTGGACTGGATCATCGGTGCGGGGCTGAACCCACAAGCCACCGCAGAGATCACACTCCGCGAGGATGCGGCGGAAGAAACCATTCCTGCTTTCGAGGTCCTACTCCCAGAGCCTGGCCTGTGCGTGCCGCTCAATATTCCCCCGGCTCAGCGGTGGGGCATGCTCAGTGGCCAGCGCGCCTTGCACATCACCGAGTTTGCAGTCCCATCCAGTTCCCTGCCGACGCACCCTGCGCACCTCCTTGTGCGCTTGACCAACAACCGACACTTTTTCCGTCGCTCCATCGAGGTCCACCTTGATGACGAACTCGTCGCCACTATTCCGCGGAAGCGGGCTCCATGGTTGAGCGACACCATCGCGGGATTCAATCACGAGGGACTCATCGCAGTCGCCCGTGCATATTTCATATCGGATGGACAACCAGCCCTCACCATCTATTCCGAGGAAGGCACACCGGAAAGCCACTTCGCCGTGGGGACCGCCGGTATCATCGCTGCCGCCGCGAGCGCAGCGGCCGTGAAGGTCGCCAACACTGGCAAGGCCCACGCAGCCAGCCTTCCAGCCGGCGGATTTGAGGCGACCGGCGCAGCGAAGACCGCCGGTACTGCTGCCACGCAGAGTGCACAAGCCCTGTCCCTCAACTCTGCCGGGGCGGTTGCCGTGACCGGAACAAAGATCGCTGCGGCTAGCACTGGGCTCAAGCTAGCTTGTGCTGCCGGCGTTGCCGTCGTAGTCGGCGGGGCTGCGAACTTCGTACCTTCCGGGAATTCTTCAGGTTCTTCCCACGATCACCGCGCTGAATCGGCTTTTGAGGAAAACCCCCTCGTTGTGTCCACTTCACACTCTGCCGATGCTGACGCCACTGAGGACAAGGCCTCCGACGTCGCGGACACTGCGGACATTGTGGCTGCAGACGCCCACCTCCCCGAGGAGCGGACTGATACAGACGTTGCGCAAGCGCTTAGCTCGACTGATTTTTCCGAGTCCACAGAGCCTACAGAACCAGCAGAACCCACGGAGCCCGCTGAACCCACGGAACGTACACCACTGCCCGCTGCCAAGGAGACTTCTACGCCACCGCACGCGGATCACCTGCCGCATACAGCACCGACATCAATACCTCGGACCACCGCTCCCACAGCGGAGGAGCTCGACGCTCCGGAGGATCGCCACACCGAGGCGTCCCCCGCTCCCAGTTCCAGCCCTAGGAGCACCGAAAACAGCACAGAATCAACCACTTCACATGAGGCCAGTCGCTCCGCAGAGCCGCCAACCACCACGCACCCGCTGAGCACTACTCCGCGGCCGCGCACGACGCCGCCGATCCACGTGCCCCGCCCCACCCCACAAACTCAGGCGACCCCGTCGCCGACTGTGGTGACGACTACGCCGAAGACACCGGCTGAACCCACGCCCTCCACGTCAAAGGCTGCTCCCACCACCACTCCGGTGGGCGCGGAGCGAACCGCGCCTCACGACGAACCAACTGGCCCGAGCACGCCGCCGGCCACCACCAAGCCGAAGCCAACTAGCAAGCCCAAGCCCACCACTCAGCCTCAGCCCACCAGAAAGCCCGAGCCGACTAAAGAGCCCGAGCCCAGCCGCGAGCCTGACCCCACTCCCGAGCAATCCGACCGCGGCGGCTGGGTCATCATCATCGACTTTGGCTAGTCCGCAGCGTGCTTACCTTCACCGCGACTCAGTGGATACAACCCCCCTCTCGTGTGCCCTTTCCAGCTTCCTCGCAGTTGGGTACTAAACTGTGAACAATGACTACGCCCCCCGGCCCCACCGAGCCTGCAGCGCAGCTCAGCGCTGCAGAGACGCCGGCCGCGGCGTCACCACACACCGGCGCCCCTAAGCCGGGCCCGCGCCCCCACCAGGCAGATAAGAAGCAGACCGATAGGGAGCACAAGGCCTCTGCCCGCGAGGAAGCTCTCGCCGCCTTTCCCTACGTGGCGCTGACCATCCAAACCACCGGAATCCACCCTTCGACCGGCCGCCTGCTCACCGTGGATGCGTTGACTCTCAACGCCGCTGGGGAGATCGGCCAGGAATTCCACGCCGTCATCAACCCAGGCGCAGACCCCGGACCGCGGCACCTCCACGGGTTAAGCGTCGAAGAAATCCAGGCTGGGCAGTCTTTCTCCATGCTGCTCAAGCCCCTGGACCGGCTCATTGATGGCCGCACGCTCATCGTCCACGACACCCCTTATACCTGGGGATTCATCGTCTCCGAAGCGCGCCGTGCGATGACCGCCGCTGCCCGCCAGAACCGCGCGCGCAATCGCAACCGGGGAAAGGGCCGACGCCGCCGCTTCAAGGTAGGACACGTCCCCACCCCAGTCGCCATCGTGGATACCCTCGCCACCGCCCGCCGCCAAAGCGTGTGGGGCACCGACATCCGCTTGGCGGCCGTCGCGCGTGACACCGGCCTTTCTGCACCCGACCCCACGGCCAGCGTCGAGCGTGCACAGAGAGCAGAAAAAGATACCTCCCGCAAAGCAACCCGCCTGCTCGTGGATCTCTACCGCGCGCAAAGCGCTGGCCCACTCAGCAGTGCAGCACCGGATGACCTGCGAGCGGATCGTTTTGGGCTCCAGCGCTCCCACGTCCGCGTCGACGCTGCTGAAGCACCCCGCCAGCATCACAACCCCGGTCCGTATGTGCCCGGCAAGGAGCTCATCCGCGGCATGGAGATCGTTGTCGCCCCGGAGATCACCGAGGATCCCGACACCATCATTGCCGCACTCGCCCGGGAAGAGCTCAACTACTCAGAAAAACTCACCCGGGAGACTTCCCTGGTGGTCTGCAATATCACCACGGACCTCGTGGGCAAGCCCATGCATGCCCACCGCAAGAACATTCCCCTGATGTCCGACACCGCTTTCCTCGCGGCCCTCGAGCGCATCGAGGAACCCACGGAACCCGAAGAGCAGTCCACATCTGGTGGGGCGGGCAACTCAGGGAGGCGCCAGGGCGAGGGACGCTCCGGTGGGCAGTCCAACCGCAACCGCTCCACGAACAAGAATCGCCGCCGCTCCCGCCGTAAATCTTCCGGTAATCATCAGCCCGCTAAACAAGGGCACAACGATAAGAAGAACCAGAACCCTTCAACCGAGGGTTCCGCAGGCGACAAGCCTGCTCACTCGGGCTCGGCTACCAACCAAGGTTCGCAGGGCTCTGGCAACAACAACCGAAACAAGGGCGGAAACCACGGGCGTCGGCGTCGCCGACGCGGTGGACGCGGCCGCCGCGGTAATGGCAACCAACAGGGCCAACAAAACTCAGGACACAACCGCTCCCGCAACACCGATAGCTAGCGTCCCCCGACTACCCTGGGGAACATGAATTTTAACTTCCGAAGCGCGTTCTCCTCCGCGCGCACTGCGGTTGCCACCACCGCTGCGACGCTGGCTACCACTGCCTCGCGCGCCACGGGCCGCGGCGCCGGCGGCATGATTGGCGGGCTCATCGCCAACGCCATCGACCCCACCATCATGCAGAACCTAGCCAAGCAGCGCCCAGCCATCCTGGTGACCGGAACCAACGGTAAATCCACCACCACGCGCATGCTTGCCGCTGCTGTGCGCACCGAGCACTCCGTGGCCACCAATGATGGCGGCGACAACATGGACGCCGGAATCATCTCCGCGCTTCTGGCAGGCAAGGACGCGAGCCATTTGGTCCTCGAGGTCGACGAGCTCCACGTGCCCCACGTCGCGGATAACCTCAATCCCACCGCGCTGGTGTTGTTGAACCTCTCACGCGACCAACTGGACCGCGTGGGCGAAATTAACAAGATCGAGCGGGCCCTGCGCGACGCAGTCGAGGCGCACCCCGACATGCTCATCATCGCCAACTGCGATGACGTGCTCATGACCTCCGTGGCCTATGACGCGAAGAACGTCATCTGGGTTTCCGCCGGTGCCGGCTGGATGGGTGAATCCGTCACTTGCCCGCGCACCGGAGGACACATCGTGCGCGAGGGCGAGGACTGGCACGCGGTCAAGCCGCTTGCCGACGGCCGCGAATTCCGCCGCCCCACACCCACCTGGGCAGTAACAAAGGAAGGACTGGTGAGCCCGAAGGGCGTCGACAAGCTCCAGCTGGCCCTGCCGGGGCAGGCCAACCGCGGCAATGCCGCCCAAGCCGTCGCCGCTGCGGTCGAAGCTTTCGGCGTGGACCGCCACAAGGCCATTGCCGCTGCCGAAGGCGTCGATGATGTGGCCGGGCGCTATTCCACCGTCACGCTAGGAAACCGCACTATCCGCCTGCTCCTGGCGAAGAACCCCGCCGGCTGGCAGGAGGCACTGTCCATGGTGGACCGCGAGGCCGATGGCCTGGTCATCGCCACCAACGGCCACGTGGCCGACGGTATTGATATGTCCTGGCTGTGGGACGTGCGCTTCGAGGACTTCGACGATCTGCCAGTCAAGGCTGCGGGTGAGCGCGGCACCGACCTCGCGGTGCGTTTGGTCTATGCGGATATCTCGCACGAGCTCATCCCGGATCCCCTCACCGCCATTCAGTCCTGCCCGGAGGGCCGCATCGAGGTGCTGGCCAACTACACCGCCTTCCGTGATCTGAAGAAGGCCCTCACCGCCGCAGCAGCAAAGGAGCATTCGAATGACTAGCCTGCAGATTGGCCTCATCCTCCCCGATATCCTGGGCACCTACGGCGATGACGGTAACGCCCTCGTGCTGCGCCAACGCGCCCGCATGCGCGGACTCGAGGCAGAGATCGTGCCCATCAAGCTGGGTGAGCCGGTGCCGGAGTCCCTCGACGTCTACACCCTGGGCGGTGGCGAGGACACCGCACAGATTCTCGCCGCGGAGCACCTCATTGCTGACGGTGGCTTGACCCGCGCGGCGGCCGCTAAGCGCCCAATTCTGGCGATTTGCGCAGGCTTGCAGGTGCTCGGCGAATCCTTCCGCGCGTCCGGCCGCGTGGTGGATGGCGTGGGGCTTATCGACGCCACCACGGCCTCCATGACCGAGCGCGCCATCGGCGAGGTAGCCACCGAGCCAACCCAGGCTGGCATTACTGCTGAGCTCACCGAGCCTCTCACCGGTTTTGAAAACCACATGGGTGCCACCATCCTGGGACCTGCCGCCCAGCCGCTGGGAACGCTCACACGCGGAACCGGCAATGCGGATACCGCTGCCATCCTGGACCTCTCCGACAGGGCCGTCCAGCGCGGCGCCGAGGGCGCGGTACAGGGCAGTGTCATCGCCACCTACATGCACGGTCCGGTCCTGGCGCGCAACCCGCAGCTGGCGGACCTGTTGCTGGCTAAGGCCATGGGAATCGCACTCAGCGAACTCGAGCCCTTAGACATTCCGGCTATTGACCAGCTACGCACCGAGCGCTTTAACGCCTCGGAGCCGCCGCGCTCGCAGCGCTAGATATCAACAGAAGTAACTAACTGAACCTATTGACCAGAATCTTCGGTACACGGTACCGTAAGCAACGGACGCACCAAGGTGCTCCACTTCCGAAGCTCGTGTGAACAACACGAGCTTTCGCGTATCCAGGGGGGAAGATGTACATCGGATATTTTGACGAATTTGGACATAACGGGGCTTATGTCTCCCGCACCGATCCGAATTATAAAACTCACCCCGTCTTTGGAATTGGTGGGTTCATTATCCCAGCCGACAATATTCGGCAGCTCTCAGGAGCATTTCGCAGAATTAAAGAACGCGGACTCAAAGCCGAAATTGACGCTAAGGTCATCGCAAAAGGTCGCCCTGTAGAACGCTGGGAAAAGAAAGGGGCCGCGCTTCTGACGACACAGAACGTAAAGAAATACCGTGAAGTCCGAAGCATGATAAACCGCGTACTCAACACACTTGAGAAACTCAACGCACAAATCATTTTCTACGGCCAAGAAAAGCCACGGGGCACCAACGAAGATACTGGCGAAGACGAACGATCACGTTATGACCACGCCATGAAACAACTTATTCAGCGTGTCAATTGGTCGCTGGCTGAAAACCAACGGTATCTCATGGTGCTCGACAAGCAGGGGCCCAAAGAACGTATGGATATCTTCGCATCAAGCGCCGCGTTTATGTTCTCCCACCAAGATGCAGACAAACTCCTTGAACCACCGCTCGAAGTAGAAAGCCATCTTTACCAAACAGTTCAGTGCGCAGATTGGATCTGCGCACTTCTTGGCAGAATTTCAGCCTACAAATATGACCCAGATTTCAAGGATTTCGATTGGGCAATCAAGTACTTCGGGAACAGACTAGCCCATGCAAGTAGCCCCCACAGCAAGATTCGTGCTGCGGGCACTGGTCGGGACGTTTATGCGAATCATCTTGGCAGCTACCGCAGTTGTTTTTCCACAACCGAAATCCCCATGAGTCCTACCGGCATGGAAGCTCTGGAGAAAAAGTTCAACGGTTAATTCTCTGTTTCCTGAAGCGTCGGTTTAAACAGTCAGGCGGCCGCTCAACGCACGCGAGAGCGTCAGCTCATCAACAAACTCAAGGTCGCCTCCCAGCGGCATGCCGGAGGCCAGGCGCGTGATCTTCAGTCCCGGGAAGTCCCGCAGCAAGCGCACGAGGTAGGCTGCAGTGGCCTCGCCCTCGGTATTGGGATCGGTGGCGAGGATGACCTCGGTGATGTCCGGAGAGTCGTCGTAAAGCGGCTCTTCCGGGGTGGAATCAGCAAGCTCTCGGTCCGGTAGCACGCCGCCGAGGCGCTGCAGCAGCTGCGAGATGTTGAGGTCCTTCGGCCCCACATTCGCCAGCGGGTCGAGCGCGCCACCCAGCACATGGTAGCGGCCGTCATATTCGCCGGTGCGCTCGATGACCTGGATGTCCTTGGGCTCTTCCACCACGCAGATGGTGGAGGCATCGCGCTGCGAATTGATGCAAATGCGGCAGACTTCTTCGCGGGAAATATTGCAGCAGATGCGGCAGAACGTCACGCCATCGCGTACTGCTCCCAGCGCCTTTTGGAGGCGGTCAATCTCCTCTGGGTCCTGATGCAACACGTGGAAGGCGATGCGTTGCGCTGACTTCGGGCCAATACCCGGCAGGCGCGAGAACTCATCGATGAGATCCTGCAATGGTCCTTCAAACACGCAATGCTCCCCTCACTCAACAACCCCTCAGACCTCGACGGCCGGGGACACAATAAAAGGCCGCGCTGCTCTCCACGAAGAGAGCAACAACGGCCTTTAAGTCTAACGCGCGGATTACTGGTTGCCGCCGAAGACATCCTGGAAGGACGGACCATCGTAGTTCTGCTGGGACTGGCCCATGCCCTGGGACAGCGGGCCAATCTTCTCCTGGGCCAGGCGGCCAGCAGCAGCGTGGGCCTCCTTGAAGGCACCAACGATGAGGTCCTGGAGGGTATCGATGTCCTCCGGGTCGACCACGGACTTATCGATGGTAACGTTCTGCAGCTCAGCGCCGCCGGTCATGGTGACCTTCACCAAGCCGTTGCCGGCGGTGCCTTCAACGGTGGAGGCCAGGATCTCTTCCTGTGCCTTCTGCAGTTCTGCCTGGACGCGGGCTGCCTGCGCCAGGATCTCGTTCATGTCATTTGCCTGCTGCATCGGGTCGTTCTCAGTCATGCTAAAAATCCTTTCACACGATTATTTTCACTACGCGCCAAGTGTACAGATGCCACGCTAGAGCCGCCGCGCTCCCAACTCCTGTGCGAGGAGCTCCATGGCCACCTCCGTGGCGTTGCGGTGGTCCATCTCGCCGGCATTCTGCGCGGCCTCCATCATCTCGCGCTCCTCATCCGCGCGGGTGTACTCCGGCTGCGGAGCGGGAGCTTGCTGAGGCACAGGCTGCTGCGGCGCGGCAGGCGCTTGGCCTGCGCTTTCCGACGCCCCACCCATCCCCGCCGGCGGACCGTACTCCTCCGGTGGGGCTTCGAATTCGCCTTCCTCCGGGCCTGGCTCCGGCGGCAGTGGAACGCCGTTGCCAAACTTGGGAACTTTGGAAAACTCTTCGTCCCGCTGGGCCGCTACTTGGCTCGCTTGCGCGATGCGTGATCGCCATTGGCTACCACGGGCCTCCCTCTTTGGGGGCACCATCGCCCCGCGCGGGGCGACGTCCGGACGTTGTGGTTCTGCCGGCGGCTGCGACTCAGCTGCCTCACGCGGCTGTTCCGTCGTCGTTTCAGACGACGGAGCCTGCTGCCCAATCTGGCGCGGCGCGCCCCACGGGTCATCGCTAGCGTTGCTGGGTTCCTTCGCCTCGGACTCGCTGGGCTTGTCTACTTCTTCAGATTCTGTTGCTGCCGCGGAAGCAGGCACAGTGTCGGAAGAGTGCGAATCAGTAGCGTTGTCCGGAGTCTCCGGACTCTCTGCCTCCTCGTCGGGCTCGGCGGCCTCGCGTGGTGGCTGGTTGGGGTTCCACTGGGTGCGCTGGGCTGGTTCAGCCACCGTGAAGCCGTGGGCCTTCGGGTCGGTGCCGATGACGCACGTGACCTTCAGGTTGCGGTTGAGCTCTTCCTTAAGGACGGTAACGATGACCTCGTTGGTGCCTGGCGAGTTGATGCGTTCCGCCAGCGCGCCGGTGGTGTGGCCAAGAACCAAGGTGTCATCACGCACGCCGAGGACACGGGCTTCGGCGAGCATGATTTCAGCGACCTTGTTCCGGCGCCCAATCGTCGCCCGCAGGTCAGACCAACGCCCGCGAATTTCCGCGGCTGGGTCTTGAGGCTGCTCGGGCTCAGGCTGCTGTTCTTGTGGCTGTCCTTGAGCCTGTTCTTGCCGTTCTTGTAGTTCCGGCTGTTCCGCTTCCTGCGGTTGTTCGTGCTGCTCCTGTTGCTGGTGCTCCGGTCGCTCTTGGTGCTGCTCAGGCTGCTCTGACTGCGGCTCAGGCTGCGCCTCCGGCTGTGCAGGGCGCTCCACCGGTGCCTGAGGCTGCGCAGCCTCAGGGGTTGGGGTCTGCTGCGTCTGCTGGGCTGCTTCTTGAGTCCTTTCGACCTGCTGTGGTTGCTGTTGCTGGGCCTCCTGCTTTGCCGCCTGTCGGCTGCGACGCTGCGCAATGATGGCCGCGGCAGCGGCCGCGGGATCCTGGGCGCTAGCGACCGCAGATTGCTGGCGTTGCGCAGGCGGAGTTCCCTGCCCAGCGGGAGCGGAAGGCTGCACGCCCGCCCCCTGCGGGGCAGCAGTGGGCATCTGACCGGAGGCTGCCGCTGCAGGCCCCGAGCCAACGATGAGGTGCGCACACAGAATTTCTAGGAGCAGCCGTGGGGACGTCGCACCACGAAGGGAGGACACGCGCTCGTTGACGGTTTCCGCCAAGTAGGCCAGCTGTGGGCCGGAGAAGCGTTGCGCCTGGGCAGTGAGGATCTCACCGCGGTCAGTCGGCGCAGAGACTAACCCCTCCTCCAACGCTGAAGGGACGGCCTGCAGGATCATCAAATCCCGCAAACGATCCAAAAGGTCAATGGCAAAGCGGCGAGGGTCGTGGCCGGCCTCAATGACATCGTCGACAAGCCGGAAGAGCCCAGCCTTATCCTGGTTCGCCAGGGATTCAACCGTGTTATCCAACAAGCCTACGTCCGTAACACCCAGAAGTGGACGGGCCACGTCGTAGGTCAGCCCATCGGGGCCTGCGCCCGCCAACAGCTGGTCCAGGATGGACAAGGTATCGCGGGGCGAACCGCCGCCGGCCTGGATGACCATGGGGTACACGGTGTCATCCACGTGGACGTTCTCCGAGGCCACGGTGCGCTCCAGCAGCCCCTTCATCGCCGGCGGAGTCAACAGGCGGAAGGGATAGTGGTGGGTACGCGAACGGATGGTGCCGATGATCTTCTCCGGCTCCGTCGTGGCAAAAATGAAGATCACGTGCTCCGGCGGCTCCTCGACAACCTTGAGCAAGGCGTTCGCACCGGAGGCGGAAATCATGTGGGCCTCATCGATGATGAAGATGCGGTAGCGCGACTCCGCCGGCGCGTAGTAGGCGCGGTCACGCAACTCACGCATGTCCTCGACACCATTGTGAGAGGCGGCGTCGAGCTCCGTGACATCCAAGTTGCCCGGCCCACCCGGGGCCAGCGAGACGCAAGAGTCACACTGCCCGCACGGCGTTGACGTTGGCCCCTGCTCACAGTTCAGCGAGCGGGCCATGATGCGCGCGGACGACGTCTTTCCGCAGCCACGCGGGCCGGAAAAGAGGTACGCATGGTTAATGCGCCCTGCGTCGAGGGCAGCGGATAAAGGCGTGGTGACCTGCTCTTGGCCTACCACTTCCGCGAAAGTTGCTGGACGATATTTCCGGTAAAGAGCCACGGTTAGTCAGTGTAGCGCCTCAACCCGACACGTCACTCCGAGCGCTGCCAATCCAGCAGATCGATGCCTTGCTCTGCCACCGCCTGCTGCAGCGCCGGCACGCCTTCCTCGACGGCGTAGGCATACTCGGCGTCGCTCAGCATGAGCAGTTGGCACACCAGCGTTAGGCGGCCCTCCTCCGCCACCTGCGGGGTCTGGCCGCCCCACAGGTACGGGGCGATGAGCATGCCATGACGCACGCTCAAGTGAGCGAAGCGCTCATCGTCTTCAGCAAAGAGCTTGGGCAAGAGCAGGCCCGGTTGCGCGGGCAACAAGCCTGCGGCTTCCGTGAGCAACGCTGCCGCAGCACTCACTGCGGCAGCCACCTCCACCTGCCCGGTGCGGGCGACGGTGAGGAGCTCACAGCGCACGTCGATGCTTTGCTCGGCGTGCGCTAGCCCGGTGTCGACGGCGGCAAACTCACACGTGACGGCGAGGGACTGATCCCCCTCCAGTGAGGCTAAGCCCAGGCGCTGCCCCTCGACGTTTTTAAACTCGAGGTCAGCCGGGATGATCTGGTCAAGCCAGTAGGCCGTCTCGTCGGAGTTGATTGCCTTATACCCCCAGCTTCTCTAGTGCGGCGAGCAGCACACAGGTGGCCACGCCATCCATGGCTGCCTCAACTTCTTCCTGCGGGGGCAGGGACGGAGCCAAGCGAATGTTGTGGTCCTTCTCGTCCTCGCCGTATGGGTACGCCGAACCAGCCTGGGTCAGGAGAATGCCGGCGTCACGGGCCAGCTCCCACACGCGGGTGGCGGTGCCCTCCATCACGTTGAGGGAGATGAAGTAGCCGCCCTTGGGGTGGGTCCAGTCCGCGATCTCATGGTGGGTGAGGTTCTTATCCAGGATGCGAAGAACCGCCTCGAACTTCGGCGCCAGCAGCGCAGCGTGGCGGCGCATAACCGCGCGCACGCCTTCGGCGGAACCGAAGAACTCGTAGTGCGCAAGCTGGTTGATCTTGTTCGGGCCAATGCCGCGGATACCGGCGTGCTCCAGGTACCACTCGAGGTTATCTTCGGAGGAACCGAAGAAGCTCACTCCGGAGCCAGCGAAGGTGATCTTCGACGACGAGGACATAGCCCAGAAGCGGTCCGGGTTTCCTTCCTGTTCCGCAATCTCCAAAATCGGCAGAACCTCCGGGAAGTCCTCGGTCAGTGTGTGCACGGCATAAGCGTTGTCCCACACGATGCGGAAGTCCGGTGCGCCGGTCTCCATCGCAGCGAGGCGGCGGGTCTTCTCTTCCGAGATGACGGCACCCGTGGGGTTGGAGAACATCGGCACAACCCACATGCCCTTAACCTGCGGGTCCTTGGCCAGCTCCTCGACTGCTTCGATGTCCGGGCCATCTTCTTCCATCGGCACCGAAATCAGCTCGAAGCCGAAGGACTCCGTGATGGCGAAGTGGCGGTCATATCCCGGGGTGGGGCAGATCCACTTGATGGTCTCTTCCTTGGACCACGGCTTCTCAGAGCTGTTGGTGCCGAAGGTGTAGGCCCACAGGATGAGGTCATACATGATGTTCAGGGAGGAAGAGTCCGCCGCAATGAGGAGCTCCGGATCCATGTTGGTGAGCTTGCCCCACAGATCGCGCAGCTCCTTGATGCCCTTCTGGTTGCCGTAGTTGCGCAGGTCATTACCCGCAGCATCGGTGTAGTGGCCGCGCCCCGGCAGAACGAGCAGATCGTTGGACAGATCAAGCTGCGCCTTGGACGGCTTACCGCGGGTCAAGTCAAGATCCAACCCCTCAGCCTTGAGGGCCTCGTAGTCCTTGCGCACCTGCGCGGCAAGCTCATCAAGCTCGGACTTTTCAAGATTAAGAAGAGACATCCGTCTTCCTTCCGGGACGTAGTGCGGACATATGGCAACCATACTAACGCCCCGTCACATCCCCCGTGTGAAAGCACACAAATAAAAAGGGGACCCCGCGCACCCGCCAGAGCCTCCTGACCCTTGCTGCATTCCTGCCCTGGGGGAGTTCAGAGGATGGACGCCACGCGGAATCCTGCGGTCTAGCCTAGCGCGCCTTGCTTGCCGACGCCAAACCGCTCCCCCACCACCCAGCTCCCCACTCCGCTTCCAAGCGCGCTTTCCGCCTCAAGCCACTACATCCTTAACTTTTTCGCCCTGACCTGGCGATTTTGCTTCATTAGGGGGCTCATGTAATGTTTTCCAGCGGAGGATTCGACTAGCGGCCTATGTCACACGCCTGGAACGCGTGCGGGAGTCACATCCCTCAGGGGTTCAAATCCCCTATCCTCCGCCACTGGGAAGTCCCCCTGGATGTCATCATCCAGGGGGACTTCTTCTTTATCCGGAGCCAAGCCCCCGTTTCACCACGTATAGAACTCCAAGATGTTTCCGTCTGGATCCGAAATGTAGGCGGAATAAGAACCCCATGGCATTTTCTTCGGTGAGGCAGAAGCCTCGCGATAGGAATCTGGAAGTTGACTCCAGTACTCGTCGACGTCCTCGACAGAAAACTGGATTACTGCTCCGCCGGGGGTCGCCGGACTAGTGTTAGTGGCTGAAGCAAAAGCTGAAGAATCGAATACGCCAATTACGCTGTCATCAAACGACACTTCAAAATATCCTTCTCCAGCAGACAATGGCTTTACCTCGGAGTTTGGAAGTTGATGGTAGAACTCCCATGAGGCTTCGATATTGCGGGTCAAGATTGTCAAATGATCGAATCGCATGATTGGAATAACCTTTCTCGCTGGGCCAAAGATTTGTTGCGATTATTCCAAATACCCTTTGCACGTGTGCGGTATTAGAAGTCGAGGCTATTGGATTCTTCATGCGGTGACTTGGAGCCTTCAAGCAAAGGAACCAAAGTAAAGGCACCATTTGCGGGGACTAGGATGGAAAACCCCAGGTGATTGCGTGCGGAGTTTCGCATAAGGTGTCAGTACTTTGGTTCCTTTGCGGCTGAGGGAGGCACCTCATCGAACGTCCATGGTCAACCGCCCCTAATCGAACTCGGGGGCCTCGAAGCCGTCTTCCTTGAGCCACTCCACGTGTGGCGGGGTATTCATGCCCCATTCCGTGCGGACGAGCAGGAAAGCCTCTTTCACCTCGTCCTCGCCATAGCCGCCATCGCGCAGGAACTGGCGGAAGCCGCGGGGGCCAGGTTCTTTGATCCACAGCCACACGTAGTCATCCAGCGTGCTATCACCCAGGATGTCCTCCATGCCCGCTGGCAGCAGCTCACGCCCGGCGCGCACGCGCTCCTCCAAGTCAGCATCGAAGAAGTCGTAGAGATAATCCAGGCCGTCTTCCAGCTGAGCGTACTCATAGGCGTCCATTGATTCGCTCCTCTCGCCACCATTCTTAGTCACGGATCAGCACTCCCCTCAACTGTGTTTCTTTGCGCCGAGGGACATCCGGTCGACGTCGGCAAGCACTTCGTCCACAATCATCGGGTTGAATTCCCTATCGCGGCGCAGGCGCAGCAACTCTTGCTGGGCGCCGGCAAGGGCTGTTCGCCGTGCCGCGAGGGCCACCTCACGGGCCTCGATGGCCATGCGCAGACGAGTTGTAGCGTCCTCACCGTCCTCGTCCTCACCGAGGCGGTCCTCAAACCATTGGGCAATATTTGCCGCAGTGTCGGGGTCCAGTTCCTCATACTTCGCGCGCATCGCAGCAATGCCGGCTTTACGCGCGCGGGAGGTAATGGTCGCGCGCATTTTATCCGTGGCTGCCTGCGAATACGTAGTGAGGTCGAGCTGACGCATAAGCCACGGCAGCAACAAGCCGGGAATCACCATGGTCATGAGCAGCACCACGAGGGCGATAACGGTCAACTCGTTATAGAAGCTCAAACCACTTGGAACAGACAGAACCAGCGCAAGAGTCACCAAACCGCGCATGCCGGACCACGTCATAAGCAGCACTTCCTGCAGGCGCTGCGGCGCCAGGCGTGGCTTCCCGCGGCGCCTATTAATGAGATAGAAGGCGTACATCCACACCAAGCGCACGAGGAAGGCAACAACGGACAGGATGACGCCGATGATGACCGCATGCCAGAGGTCCGCACCCGCGGCGTCGATGGCGCTGAACACGGTCAAGCCAATGAGGCCGAAAGCCACACCCGTGAAAAGTAGCTCGACGGTCTCCCAGAATGACTGGCCGGAGAGGCGGTCCTCCGCCTGAATCGGCGCGCGGGAGTGCAGTTCCACCGCAGCAATCACCACAGCGATGACACCGGAGGCACCGAGCTCCTCCGCGGCGATGTACACGGCAAAAGGAATCACCCACGTCAACGCGTTGCGAGCGATAACCTCGTGAACCGCGCCGACGAACCACGAAGACACGCGCCCCACGACGAGCCCGAGAATGGTGGCTACCGCCGCGGAGTAGAGGAAACTCGTCACCGCTTCCCCGGCGTGCATCTCCCCCGAGCTCGTCACGGCTTCCAGGGCGAGGTGGAAGGCCACAATAGACGCAGCATCATTGAACAGGCCCTCAATCTGCAGCACGGAAATGATGCGCCGCGGGATACCGGCTGGTTCTGCCACGGCCTCGACGGCCACCGGATCTGGCGGGGCAATCGCGGCGCCGATAAGGATGGCGGCAGCGAGCCCCAAGCCCGGCATGAAAGCACGGGCGGTGAATCCCACCGCCAGGGTCGTAGCCACCACGAGCAGCACGGACAGAGCCAGGATGGTCATCCACTGCTCACGAATGACACCCCACGATGTTCTCCTTGCCAGCGCCCACAACAATGGCGGCAAGAAGATGGGAAGAATGAGGTCAGCAGGCACGGAGAATTCAAATGTGCCATTCGAGAAAGTGGCGTACACCGAAACCGCCACCGCCGTAAGGATAGTCAAAAGCGCCGGCCAGGGAAGTCCTATTTTGTCCCCTACCGCCTTGACGATGACGGTCAACAGCATCAGGCCAATAAGGACAAACAAAACTTCCATGCTGAGCTTCTCTCTCCGTTAAATTTTTTGTTCTCAGACTACCGCTGTACAGCCGGCGAGGGGGAGGAGCTACACAGCGCCATCCCAGACGAAGGCCTCCCGCGATAGCTTCTCCGGCTGAAACTGTTGGCACAGCTCCTGTACGGAAGAGGCCTCATACCCTAAGGAGTGGGCCAAGAGCTTGACGACGTCCCCCGCATCCCTACCGTGCCCATCGAGCAGCTGACGCAGGGTCACCGCCCCATCGCGCTTGGACAAACGCACACCCTCAGCGTTGAGCACGAGCGGCACGTGGACGAACTCCGGCTCCGGATAGCCCAGCTTGTGCGCCAGGTAGGCCTGGCGCGGGGCCGAAGACAGTAGATCATCACCGCGCACGATCTGATCGACGCCTTGGAAGGCATCATCAACAACAACCGCCAGGTTATAGGCCCAGTCCATGCCCTGGTTCGGATCCGCTGGGGGCTGGCCGCCACGGCGCAGGATGAAGTCATCCACCTCCCCGGTGTACTCGCCGGCGAGGGCATCGTGGATGGTGAAGGAGGAGGCGTCGGCGCGCAGGCGTATGGCTGGCACGCGGTTTTGAGCAGCCAGCTCGGCGCGCTTGGCGGCCCGTTCATCGTCGCTAAGCGCGCGGCAGGTGCCCGGGTACTGTCCTGGGATGGCGTGTGGGGCGCGGGAGGCTTCCTGGATGTCCTTGCGCGAGCAGTAGCACTCAAAGGTGGGAAGCTGGGCGAGTGCCTTCTCATAAGCCGCGTAGCGATCCTGCTGGTAGATGACCTCCCCATCCCAGTCCAAGCCGAGCGCGGCGAGGTCCTCCAGCTGGCGCTGCGCCGACTCCCGCGAGGAGCGCTGCGTGTCAATGTCCTCCACGCGCATAAGAAAGCGGCGCCCGCTGCTCCTGGCGTAGAGCCAAGCCAGCAACGCCGTGCGGAGGTTACCCAGATGCAGATCGCCGGACGGGCTCGGGGCATAGCGCCCGGCGGGGCTGAGAGAATCCATGCCCACCAGTCTACGAGGAGGCCCGCGCGCGTCGGAGTCCTCTACTAGAATCTCCCCCATGGCTTCTGACGCGACGTATCCCCTGCTTGATTCTGCCGACGCCGAGCGTATGCTCGCTTATGCGCGTGCCCAGGCGCCGGGGCTTTCTCTTCCCACCGTTGAGTCCGCCCACATTGACAAGCAGATCGACCGCGTGCTGTCCAACGACACGTTCCAAGGCTGTGCGGAGGATGCCGTCCCTGCCGCCCACTACTTGGAGGCGCGGGAGACACTTCGCGTGGCTGCTGGCACCATCGAGAACATCGACGATTCCCTCACCATTGCCTCGATTGGAGCGCTGACCGGGCAGCCGTCTCTCGTAGCTACTGGCTATACGCGTGTGGCCCGCGCATGGTTGGATAACGACAACACCGAAGAAGCAGAGAAATTTGCGGCCAAGGCAGCAGCGGCTGGTGACGACACCGCGCTGGGCGAGATCGCCGCAGCTCGCACCGCGGCCAGCCACAAGGATTTCTCCGAGTCCGCCCCCGCTAGCGAGAATGCATCAATCAGCCCCGACAGCACGACGTCGCTCTCGGATCTGCAGGAACTTCTAGATTTCGCAAAGAACGGCGATGCAAAGGCGCATGCGGCCGACTTCGTGGCTGTCAACGACGCTGTGACCGGAGGCAAATTCGACGGAGCGGGTGCCACGATGGCCGCAATCCTTCAAGCCATCCTCGAATCGGCCGTGGGCGCACTCTGGGCATCCAACTCTGCCGCCGACTGTGAACGCGTGGCTGCGCAGTCCTTCACCATCCTCTCCAACGCACGCAGCGACGAGGATTACCAGCAGCTCCCAGCGCCCATGCTGGCCCGCTTCTACAGCGATGCCGCACAACACTCCCCTGACGATGTAGAGCAGCGCGTGGCCTGCTTTGCCGCCGCTGCCCGCGAGTACCAACGTTGCGGCGACCTCGACGGTGAGCTGCACGCCCTCCTCAAGACCGTGGCCCTCGATGTTCGCCACCGCGATCCGGAGGAGGCCTACGACATCCTGGCCTCACGCTATGTGGACTCCACGAAGCTCAAGAGCCTCCCCGTAGCCGCCAAGTGGACCGTTCTGTATTCCGAGAGCCTGCGCACGCAGGCTCAGGACATGTTTAAATCCACCCAGGTGTTGCTCGACTTCTTGGAGAAGCACCCCGCGTCCCAGGCCACCACGTCTTCGGAGCAAAACGCCATGGCGGAGGTAGCTGAGCTTCTTGGGGATCGCTACACCGCCGCCAACGCGGCAGACCGCGCGCGCAACATGTATCACTTTGCGTTTAACCTGTTTGCCGCAGCGGGCAATTCCCGCGCGCTCGAGGAACTGCGCAAGAAGGCCTAAGCCACACGCGTACAAGGCCTAACGCTGTCGTTCTTGCCCACCAAACCACTGCCGGTTCGCCGGCAACCACAGCAGAACGATGACTGCCGCGGAGACGATCGACGCGGGCATCACCGAACTCAGTGGAATGAGCAATACCACGATGGCGCTGATAGCGGTCAAGGCAATCCGCGCCGACTGCTGCGCGTGCAGCACATAGGTCGTGATGACACACACGAGAAGGACCAGCACGCCCAGCAGCACGCCGAGCTCCGTGGAGAGCTGGTCCGTGCGGCTTACCGCCGCCGGGCTGTTTTCAAAGGCCACGAGCCGGCAGATGTTGTAGACGGCGTAGCTGGTGATGAAGATCTCCAGCACCGCTGCGACCTTCAGCGGCCACGGTGCCCACTGTGCCTTCATATCGGCGGCGCGGCGGGCCTGGCGGACGGTGTCGCTGACCTGCCCATAGCGATAGTCCGGCGCGGTCCCGGCAGGCGAGCCCGGCTGCGGTGCTCCTGGGGACTGCGGGCTGCCGAAAGTCATGACACGTCCTGCACAAAAACGCCGCGGCGGCTGAGCAGCCAGCGGATGGGATCCAGCACGCGATAGGGCGCAATGCCGCTGCGCGCCAGCTGGCGGCCCGTCGGGGCCTCCCCCAAGGCGGAGACCACGAAGAAGCTGCCATCGCGCGGCGCGGCTGAATAGAGCTTGTTGATCAGATCGTTGGCGCCCAAGAAGCGCAAGAGCGATTCCGCTTCGAGGTGAACCATCCAACGGTCCGAATCGCGGAAATTCCACCCGGTGTCGCGGCGGAAGGCAGCACCGCGGTTGGCCATGAGCTTCTTCCACCGCACGTCATCCACCTGCTCTAGCTTCTGCACCGTGTCAAACTTCGAGATGGTCACCGCGAGCGGCGGCGGGGTATCCGTATCGAGCAAATCCAGCAGGTTATCCAGGACCCGCAAAGAGTCCGCGCCCAGTTCACCAATGTTGGGAATCAGGCCGTGGATAAAATCCTGAATCTGCTGCACGCGGAGCGGATCGAAAAGGAAAATCACCAAATCCGCGTGCGAGAAGAACGCCAGGTTCTCCCGGTCCGCCTCGTTTTCCGGAGGGTTCTCCAAGTCCTCGCCCGCCACGTCACGGAAGACCAGGTAATTCATGCGCTCGCGGCCCTGCTCATCCGGCCACTTACCGAGTTCAAAAATCAGCGGATCGCGCTGGTAGGCGTCGGTAGCCACCGCACTTGGTGTGGGGTCCATGGCACGCATCTCCTCAAAGAGCGGCCGCTCATAAACCTCCGCGTAACGCTCGCGCGTGGATTCATCCGCCGCTTGGACGGAGCGATTGTGCTTGTGCGCCAGCTGCTTGAGCTGCTTGATCATCACTGCGGTGTAGAGCGACTTACCGGAGTTACGCGCACCGGCCATGGCCACGCAATGCGTCACGGCGTCGGTCCATCCCTGCGGCAGCTCGCGGTTAGTGTACGGACTCACCGTCACACCATCCTCGAGCGGTTTAAAGGTCCACGGGCAACGTGCCTGGCTCATTAGTTCCTCTCTTTCAGCATGGCGGTGACGCGATCGGTCAGTTCCGAAAGCTCCGTGTTGGCGCCGGTATCGAGCTGCTTGACGACGTCCCCGTCGATCACCGCGTACGCCACATGAGCCGGGGTTCCGTTGATGTGCGCAAGCTCCAACTCCTGGCACCCGATGGCGCTCGTGATGAGCACGACGGTAGGCACCTGGGTTTCCAGCATGGAAGCCACTGGGGAATCGGTGACGTAGATAGCAAGAGAGGCTGTAGAAGCCACCGTCGGCCCACGCCACGGGCGCTGTCCGACGCGCTCCGCTCCGTTATCGATAACGCCCGCGATGAAGCGCGTGAGCTCGTCTACCTTGTGGGTCTCGATGCTGTCCTGGCCGTCGGTGGCGCGGAAGTGCCGGAAGGCATCGGAGAGCGCATCGATGTATTTGGCGGCCGCCTCAACGATCTTCGGTGTGACGTTGACCTGCATGGAGGCGGAACCATCGACGACCACGGTAACGGCATCGAGGCCAGCGACGTCCAGCTCCGCGCGGCGCATCTTGGAGCGCACCTCGCGGGCGGAGTCGGTAATTCCGGCGCCCTCGGTCGTGCCGAATGCTTCCAGACGGTAGCTGCCGGATTCCGGGGTGACCTCGGCGAGGCGCTCGGCGGAGTCCTCGGCGGCGTCGATAAGCACGCGCGGGAACGTCACCGAGTCGCCCGCGTTGCTCACCGTCAGGCGCACCTCGCTGCGCAGGCCGAAGGTCCCATTCCCCTTCGGGCGCACAACGATGGTGGCGCGCTCGGGAAGGGAGTGCACCATGAGGGAGAGATCGTGGACGCGCACGGCGTCAACGCCCTCCCCCAGGATCGCCAGCTCCATCGAGGCGCCGCCGGTTCCCATCTCGAAGGCTTCGACGCGCAGGATGCCGTCTGAGCCGATGCGGCGGGACTCGCCGTCCCGCAGTGTGTATTTAGCCATGACGCTTCTTTCCTTCTCTTACCTTCCGTGGAATCCCGTGTTTCGCCCGTGCTCATTGGGAGCTGCGCCTCGGTGCTGCCACGCTGTGTGCTGTGCAAACTGCGCTGGCCCCGGCCGTTGCTGCAGGGGAGCTGAGCGCTCCGCCAGCAACTGTGTCGTACCATCCAGCAACATGGCGACGCGCCCCGTGGCGTAGCGCTCGCAATGCTCCAGCGCGATGACTCCCGCAAAATGCGTAGCGGTGAGGTACCCAATGTGCTCGAGTTCGCGGTTCTCCCAAGGCTGCAGTGCGTCTTCTGCCAAGAGGTTGAAATCCCGCGGGAAGTAGAACACCCAGGAGGCCACTATCGCGGACATCAACACCTTGTCCAGCCCCTCCCCCAACGAAGATTTATCAAGGTAGGCCAACTGGATTGAGCGGCCGCGGTTGACATCAAGGTGCTCGATCCACCAGCGCGGATCGAATTCCCGAAGCTTGTGCCACTCCTCGGCGCTGAGCCCAGGAACGTTGGCATTGCCGCCGGCAGCTCCTTGTGGCTGCGCCTGGCCGGCGGATGCTTCTCCCCCGGGTTCTGGTGCGGCCTCCGGTGTAGTGGCGAAGGGGTTCTCCTGCGGTGTGTTCGGCGCGGGGTTATCAAGCGGATTCGGCGGAAAGCCTGCCGGGGATTCGGCCGACGCCGCAAAAGGCGAGGACTCCGTCAGTGGTGCCCCAAAGTCCGCTGGATCCTTGCCCCAGGAATCATCAAAGCTCGGTGTGGTGGCCTGCTCGGGTGTGGTGTCGGCCGCAGCGTCCTGCTTGGTCTGCTCCTCCTGTGGCTCCGGGGCCACAGCCTCAGCTTCTTCCGCAGCACGTGCTTCATAAGCGCTGACGTCTGGCAGGGCTTCATCGAGCGCAAACACGACTGGATTGCCTGGGATGGTGGTTTCCGCCAAGCGCTGCTTTTCACTCGGCGGCACCACGAGCATGGTGGATGTGCTCAGCGGGAACTCATTAATGGCAGCTGCCTTCTCAAACGTGGAGAACCCGAAACCGTCCTCTCCCACCTCGCGGGCGGTGGCGGCAATCCACAACGCAGCTTGGTTGTCGGGCGCGACGAGAATAACTAAGCCATTGCGGGAGTTCAACACCGTCGCCATGGCAGAGACCAGCGCGCGGTTGAAGGTTGGGTTCGGGTTCGGGCTCACCGCTTTGAACGGCGCGGGAAGCTTGTCTGGGTGGCGGAACTCCCCATCCAGGAATTCCTCCAGCAGCACATCCGAGTGCAGCGGGCCGCGCGCCGAGATCTCCTCCGGTATCTGCACCTTATCCACCTCATAGATGGAAAAGGGCGCTGGAACGTCGGGAGAAAACAGGACCGTCGCCGGTGCCGGCGGGGTTCCCGTGCGCGAAATCGACGTGTACGTAAAGACGTTGCCACCGCGGCCGGTCGCATCCAGCCCGGCAGGGACAGACACCATGGTGACCCACTTTTCTGCCTCAGGAGTCAACGCGAAAACCGCGGTACGGCGGACCAGCTCCGCGCGCTGCTGGGCGGAGGGAAAATCCGGGATCGTCGTGCCGTTGTTGAGTGATGTCGGTACGAAGGACACCAGCTCGGCCAACTCCTCCTGGGTGATATCGCCGGTTTTCTGCCCTACTCCCCAGCCGCCGGCGCGGCCGTTGGCGCGGGAGAATGATGCATAGCTAAATGCGCCGCCCATACCTACTGGCCCCCTTGGTAGTACTGGTCCTGGCTGTAATCTAGACCGTAATTCTGCTGGTCATAGCTCTGCTGTTCATACTGTTGCTGACCGTAGTTCTGGTCATAGTGGGGAGTCTGATTCTGCATTGGTGGGTACAGCACCAGCCTGTAGGACACATCGCCTTCCACCACCACGGCTTTATCCAGTGCGCTCAGCGTGGGGGCGGGGTCGCTGTAGCTTTCGGAGAAACTGCTGAAGGCATCCTGCCCGCCGAAGCTATCGAAAGAACTATCAACGTGGCTGTCAAAGCCCTCAACCGCAAAGAGGCGGATAAAACCCCCGCGCTGGACGTGCTCACCAATTGACACCGTGAAATCCGGATGCTGCCCACGCATCGGGCCTAAACCATGAGCAACGTGCGTGGCGCTCTGCAGGTTGGTCTCCACGATGCCGAGTGCCTCACCGTCTTCGGGGAAAAGCGGCAGACGGTCAGCACGGTAGACCACCTGGCAGGAGAACTGGCGCTTATCACCGTTACCCAAACTCCACAGGAACACCCGGACCTGGCCTTGGGAGTAATCGACCTCGAAGTCATACGTCACCGGGCGCAGACCCTCGTACTGAATCACACGTTCATCGCCCTCGGTGCGCTTACCAGCGAAGACCGCATAGGGCCGCAGCCGCACGGTATCGCCATGCTGATCCAAGTGCAGGCGGATGCCTCCCTGGAGGTCGTAGTCCTCTTCGCGAATCTGGTCGTGCTCGCGGTTGGTGGAGTACTCCACGGCGGTCGCGCCCTTCGGCCAGTCGAAGGTAACAAGCTGGCTATCCACGCGCTCAATGAGACGGAACTGATCATCTCCAATGGACTGCACGCGCTGCAAAACCTTGGATTCGCCGACCCAGGCATCAGCGTCGTTGAAGTTCACCGGGGTGATGTAAACCTCGTACCAATCCGGCGGCCACGGCACCGTCGTGGTTTGGAAGGAGCCCGGCTCAGACACGCCGCGCGTCTCACTGATAGCACTCGACAACGCACTTTCGACGTACGTCTTCGGCACCGCCGACGTACGCAGATCCGCCTGCGGGGCGGTCGGCGTGAGATAGATTTTTACCTCACCGGTCTTGGGCGAATACCAGTCCACCTCAATGGAATCTTGGCCATAATCGCTGCGCCGCTCGCAACGTGAGAGCTCCAGTTTTTCAAGCTCGCTAGCCAGCTTCACCGAACGCTGAACGGCAACCTCGTCTTGGCTCTGCTCGGTAGCGCCGTGAAACTCCGCTTGGCCCAGCAGGGAAATGACCACGGTCTGCCCGGCTTCCTGCACCGGGATGGTGGCCTTGCGCCCGCTGCTATCCACGTCTTGTTCGAAGCGCGGGGAAAGCTTTTCCTTCTCACTATCCCGGCACGCATAAACCATGGCGCTCGAGTGCCCCGGCAGCAGGTCCCAGGACACTTGGATAGCACCCTTGATAGTGGAAACCTGGACGTTGACCGGTGGGAAAACCACGCCGGTGTCTCCCATAAAGACCGGCTGGCTGTTGATGAGCTCACGAAGGTCCCGGCCCTTGTAGGCCCACACCGCGTAGTGGCGCAGACCTGCCTCGCCCGGGGTGTGGTCACGGTAGGCGGTCCCCTTGGTGTAGACGAGGGTGTCGCCCGCGTCGGGTGAGGCAACCATCTCAGAATCATCGGCTACCACTCGGTAGAAGACCACCTCATCCGGCGCGTGGTCCAGCTCAGGCCACCACAAGCGCACCGGATGGCGCTGGTCGGTGTCCTCTGGAACCGGTTCTGGTTCCACGCCATAGCCAGGCTCTTCTTGAGAATCCTGTTCCGGCTGTGCCTCAAGCGGTACCTCAACCTCGAAGTTGATGCCCGGTGGAACCCAGTCTGGTTCTTGGCGGTACTGATACTCCGCCCGGATACCGAAGCCCGGGATAGTGATGTAGTCCTCTTCGTTGACCTGAGTCTTTTGCTCCTCCTCGGCCTGCAGTGCTTCCCACTCAGCGAAGAAGTCGCGAGGACCTGCCGACACAGACTGTGCCTTCTGTGTCTGCTGTGGCTGGGGGAATGCCGGGGCTGCCTCCACTCGTGCCGCTTCTTCTCGCGCCGCCTCTTGTTGTGCAGCGCGTTCACGCGCGACTTCTTCTTGTGCCGCGCGCTCGCGCGCGGCACGTTCACGCGCGGCACGTTCTTCCTGCGTCACCGCAGCGTTGCGCGCCTGCGCACTCAGCTCCGGATGGGCCACCTCCTCGCCGTTGAACGTGGCGGCGATCTGTTCAGCGAACTGCCTAAACGGTGCTGATACAGCGTCGCGCACATCATCGGCGCTCACGCGTTTGAGCTCGTGCAGGGTGCTCAGCTCACTCAGCGGTACGTCCGCAATCGAAGGTTTCGGGTTGTGTGTCATCAACGTTCCTTAAAGAGGTTCCGTCAGAAGGTTTCGTCGAGGTCTGAGAGGTCCGGGGCTGCCGGCTGGCCAAAGAATGGACGTGCGGCTGAGCCTTCGTTGTTCTCCTGCACCGGCGACTTAAAGTCCATATGATTCGTGTCATCCAACTCATCCAAGGACAGATCCGAAGGCTGAGCAAAGGGCTGTGCGCTGGACGACGCATCCGGAATCAAGTACTTGAAATCCGTAATCTTTCCGTACTGCACCACGGTCACCGAGCGTGAAAGCTGGCTGGTCAGCGCGGTCTGGCTGTCGACCTCCACGATGCGCGTGCGGGAGCCATCAATTTCGGTATAACCTTCAGCGCCGCCAGCGCTGGTGAGTGCGTTGGGGCTAAAGGCCTGGAGGGCTCCCTTTTCCTGGTTCATTCCGGCGAGGAACTCGGAGGTGCTCTGCACGCGGCTGCCGCCCTCCTCGCGGAAGGTCACGCGGCTTAGGTAGCGCTGCAGACTGCGGGTCATCCGCGGGTCCGTGATGACCTTCTGCCATTCCTGTTGCTTCAGGTCACGGTCCTGCATGTAAGCGTGATCGAGGTTGCGCGACAGGTTATCCAAGGCGGTGCTGGACCCCAGTCCAGCCATGCCCCACATCTCATTGAGTGCCACGGCCGAGTGGCCAGTGCGGTTGCGCTCGAAGGTGTTATTCATGTCATCGAGCAGCGACTTAAGCGAACGGTGCGCCCATTCGGTCTGGAAGATGTAGGAGCGGATTTCATCCGTCATGCGCACAGCATCGTCGCGGTTGAGCACGGCCTGGGCGATGCGAGCGTTTTCTGGAAGACCCGACTGCGGTGTCCGCAGCCGGTCGCTCGACGTCTCCTTGCGGCCGAAAGGTGCGTAGATCGCACGGCCCAGCAGCGCCGACCAGCTCAGGAACTGGTTATAGGCATTAGAGATGCGCGAGATCTCCGCGGAGGAGGTTGCCAGATTCTGGGCGGCAATTTCCTGATTGCGGTTGAGCAGCTTTCGTCTCTGCACGTAGTCAAAGATTTCACGCTGGGCCTTAGTAAACACCGCCCAGGAGCAGACGAGGAAAAGCACGACCGCCAGGATGATGCCCACGACGTACCACGGCCAGTCGAACCACTGTAGGTACTCACCCAGCGGCAAGTCTGGATTGTAGCGCCCGGCCACCATGTAGGTCATGAGAGCAAGCGCCACGAAGAGCACGATCCACATCGTGCGCAGCTTCCGGGTCAGTGCTTTGTTTTCCGCGTTGAAATCACGCGCTTGGAAGTTATTGGCCAGCTCTTGCAGCTCGCGTGCTTTGGCGTGCGCGTCGCGGTACTTCTGCTGGGCATGCCCCAGCTTCTCCCATAGGCCCTGGCCCACCTTCCAGGCGAAGGTGGTGCTGTTCTTTGCTCGCCACGACGCAAACTCGTGCTTCTTGCGGCTCACCGCCTCGTTGCGGGTTTGCTGGCTGGTGTACTCGATGTCAGCGGCAAAACGCTCGGCACCTACCGGATCGAAAGGCGCGACGGTTGCTTGGGACTCGTGTGTGTAGCCCAGCGTGCTGGTCATCAGCGGGTGGAAGCCTTGGAAGGAAGCGCTGACATCCTGCACAGACTGGCCACCGTATTGCACGATGTACATGTTGCCCTGGTTATTGCGCAGCCCCTTGGTGTCGATGCTCTCGCGCCACGAGCCATCGACCAAGCCGAGTGCATAGTCGTGGTATGCCTCCCACGTGCGCGACAACTGCGGTTCTTGTCCCAGAGAAAAGTGCTGCTCCCGGGCGACCCGCATGGTGTGCTCGCTGGCTTGGCGCAGCTCTTCGACGCTCGTCGCGCCGCTGCCCTTGCCGGAGTGCCCCGCCAAGACGACCTCCACGCTGGAGTCCTCACCGTAGAGCATCTTCTGCAAGAAGGTAGCCGCGTTCTTGTTCATCGCACCGCGCTGGCCCTCAACCCAATCCTGGGGCTTGCCGACCACCGTGGACCAGTACAAACGCAGATTATCCTTCAGTGCTGCCCAGCCGCTGACCTTGTGGGACTGCAGCTCCTCATAGGCGGTCGGGGCGCTCACCAACGGAGCAATCTCCTGGTTGATGAACATCTGTGCGCACTGCTCCGTGAGCTGCTCCGGGTTGGCATAATGCACGGTGCGCGAAATGTTGTTGACCTGCGGCTGTGGCAGGCGCTGGGCGGGATCGAAGACAGCCTTTTTAACCTTGTCCTCGATGTCATTGGCATCGATGGTGCGGTGGAAAGCGCGCACGAGACGGAAACGCTGCCGGTCACCTGTTTCGATGACGCGGTGCGTCTCCGGATCCAACACCGCCGGTTCCGGCATGCCGCGCCACAGACCGAAAATGCTGGCCACGGCCGGGGCTGCGAACTGTGCCAACTCGAAGCCGTCCGCGGTGCGCTTAATGGGACGGATGCGCGACGACGCCGGGGTTCCGCCCTCCTCCGGGGAGAGCACGAGGTTGCTCCAGCCCTGTAACGGGGCGATGTCCACGCTTTCGCGCGGGAGGGCGGAAAGCAACAGGCGCACGCGCAGATTGGAGGCCTGGATGAGCCGCTGATCGACGGCGCTGACCCACTCCGTGAGCTTGTCGACGTCCTGCGGTTGTTCCGCGTCCATCGGGTCAATGGTGGCGAGGAGGACGTCCCCGCTGAAGCTGCGGAGGGCCTCGTCGAGCGTCGACAAGCGCGCCGTTCCCTCTTCCGTAAAGGAGCGCACGACGGCCCCACTGGTGGGGTGGGCATAGTCGATCCAGAGGAAGTTCTGCAGGAGACCAACCGCACGCAGATCGCTAAGGCGAGAGCGGATGTCATCCGCGGTGGCGCCGTGTCCAAAGATAATTACGTTCGTCATTAGAAGGTGTCATCCAGGTCGTTGAGGTTGAATTCCGGCGCGGTGGGCTGGGCGAAGCCTGACTCGGAGCTACGCACCTGCGGCTCCGGCTGGGCCACGGGATTCTCCGCCACCGTCTTAGCCTGATCCAGGTAGTTGCGGATGACCGGAACCATCGCGATGACGTCCAACGCCAAGTCACGGTAGTACGGCGTTATCGAGGCAACTTCGCGGGAACGGATCTCAGCGAAAGGCTTTTCTTTCCGGCCCTGGCCCGGCAGAGCATTGGAGTGCCCCGGCACGAAGTGGTCTGCGCCGCGAGCAAACTTGTCCAGCTCGTTGACGAAAGTTTCGTAGCGATCCTGAATGGAGGTTCCTACAACTCCGCGGTTCGGGACGTCACCGTTAGCCAGGAACTGTGCCAGGCGATGCACCACTGGGTGCGTCGAGGCGCCAGAGTGAGCGAAGTCGAGGCCGTCGTCGAAAAGCCCACGCAACAGTTGGTACGGGTACAGCGAGGAGGCGAAACCATAACGCCCAGTTTCCTGAACCTTGGCGTAGGCGATGAAGATGGATTCCAGCACCGAGGACATCCAGTCCGACTTCTTGATCATGCGGCGTGGTGAGATGAGCAGCGGGTTCGGGAAGTCCACCCAATCGTTGACGCCGCCATCCGTGTCATCGAAAATGTGGGCCGCAGCGTTGGCGGCATCCGGGTTCGAAATGTAGACGCGGCCGGTGATACGCCCGATGATCCAGCCAGCCACCATGGCCTGGCGTTCCGTGTTCGTCAAAGGCAGTGCTGCCGGCAACGGGCGGGTGCGGCGCTCAGACCACCAGGAGCCGTCGAAATTGTCCTGCTTCTCAATGTCCTTGGCAATGTAGTTGAACATGGAGGAGAAGACGATCGGCGAGTAGTTCGGGTAGGAACCAAAGATCTCAATGTGCTGGACGTGGTCCGACATGTTGAGCGAATTGCGCAAAGCCACGGAAGAAGGACCATCAATCTCAGGGCGGCTCAGCACTGACTCCAGCTGAGCGGCAATGCCGGTCTCCGCAGAGCCCAGCTCCGCAAACGGAATATCGGAGAAAGAGTAGGTGTACTGCACCGACTTGCCGTGGATGCGCTGGACCATCTCATCGTTGACGGCAGCCAGCGGGCGGGCATAGCTCAGGGCCAGCTGGAAGGCCTCGATGAAGCGACGCTGACGCTCCGCGTGCTCAACCTCGTTGATGTCTGGGGTGAGCGTGAGGTAGCGGCGCAGGTCCACAGAGTTGAACTTCTGGAACTCGTAGTCACGGCGGTTAATCCACTGACGCGAGCGCTCCAGCAGGTCCGTCGGGCGAATCTTCGCCCGGTAGTGCGCACGCTGTGATTCGCGGGTTTCGCCATTTTGCGGATGGCGCGAGAGGTACTTGGATACCCAGCCGGCCCGGTTGGAGTAGGCATCGTTGGTGCGCTTCTGCGGCGCCAACGTGTCATTCGGTGCCTGGGCCGCATCGAGCGATTCCCATTCGCCGCGGATGACGGCACGCACGGCAAAGGGGTAGGCCTGCTCGTAGTTAGTGACATCCGCGGTGGACTGTTGGCCCTGGATGGTGCGCAACATCTGGTCCCGGTAGTCCGAGATGAAGGAGTTGACGTCGGTCAGCATGATTTCGTTCTCCGCGCCCTTGAAGCGGGATTCCACGACCTCATCGAACTCCGTCGGCCACGAGTTGACCTCATCGGTGCGGACATCAGCCAGCTTGTTGGTTTCCGGGCGCTTCGACACGGCCTTCTCCAACACCGCGTGGGCATCCCCCAGCTCGCGCTTGAGGTGGAAGAGGTTCTCATCGGCGTAATCCTGAAGGACGTCCTTGAGCAGGTGTGCGATGGCCATGAGGGCGTAGCTGTAGAACTGGTTGAAGTACAGGCCCATGAGCGCATTGACGGTGGGAGTCGGGTCCGTCATCTGCCCCTTACCGGTCAATGGGCTGAGGATGGGATCCGCGCCTTCCGGCTTCGTCAGCACGCGGGTGTTTTGGTAGTAGCCGGAGTACTCAGCCAGGCACGGCAGGAGGCGGTCGGAGTTGGTGAGAACATCCGTGATCTTGGAGAGCATCTCGCGCACATAAGGAACGCCCACCGCGGCCAGCTCCGCCTCCACGGCAGCGAGGACGCTATCGCTGAAGAAGTTGGCGTAGCGGTAGACGATGTCATAGGCGGCATTGTTAAGAACAGATGCGATGGCCTGCTCGTTGCGCGGATCCGCCATGTTGCCCTCGAACTCTTCACGCCATTCGTTAACGTTGCGGCCCTGGCCTACGGGGATGAAGCTCTGCAGGTATTTCGTGGCGCTGTCTGCAGCCTGCTGGGCTTGACCGCCAAACACGCTGTTGAGCCAGTTCCACACGCTGCCGCTGTCGATCTGCCCGCCCTGCGCCCAAGAAGGATCGAGCGTGATGGAGCCGAAGGCATTGGGCAGGCGCTCCTCCAGCTTCTTGGCAATCTGCATCTCGCCGGCCTCGGGGTTTTGCGGGTCAAGGTGCCCGTTGAAGAGGCGCTCGAAGGCACTGCGCGCAAGGCGCTGGGAGGAATACTCGGCGAAGCGATCGCGGCCCATCGACACCTGGGCATAACCCAGCGAACCCCAAGGCAGGCGACCCCACGGGGTTCCACCCGTCGGGCTATCCCAGCCGAAGAAGCGGCGGCCGCCGTCACCGGCCGGAGTGTTAGTCATTGCATAGGACACCAAGTTATCGCTGGCCTTGGTGGAGGCCATCAGTCCTGCCAAGGCTCGTCCCAGGCCACGGTAGATGGACATGGCGGAGCCGTCACCAAAGCGGGCGCTGGTGGTACCCATCTTGGAGCCGATCGGGAAAATACGGCTGAAGATCTGGCCCTCCGGCGGAGTACCCATGTCGAAGGCCTCAAAGACGGCGCGGTCATGGTCGCTGGAGTTGCCCATCTGCGCGGCGACGACTTCACCGAACATGGCGAGCGAGTTCGGCCACGCGCCGGCCATGTCATCTGCCTTGTTATCGGAGAAGATCTCCGGGGAGTACATGAAGACGAGCGTGCCCTGCGGGTTCACGTTCGGAATGGTGGTGAGCACACGGCACACGTCGAGGAACATCGAAGCACCTGCACCGCCTGCCATGGAGGACACCACGAGGACAACCGGCTGGGAATCACCGGTATCGGAGTCCAACTTGGTCTGCTTGTAGTTGAGGCGGTTGAGCTCCTGGATCGCCTCCTGTGTGAACATCTCATCCACCGCATCCTTGAGGGCCTGGCGAATCTCCTTCAGGTGCGGAAGGGTCAGCATGCGACCGATCGCACGGTACTGGCCGGCACCGTCAGCCAGCTTCACGTCATTGGTGGCGGGGTTGCGGGTGGCCCACGTTGCGATCTCCCCGAGCTTGCCGGAGCGGCCCAGGATGCTGGATACGCCTTCATCGAAGGTGTTGTAGTTCTGGCGCGAACCAATGCCCACGTAGTGGCCACCGTTCTGCGTAACGTTCGGCAGCTTTTGCGGGCCGGCTTCCTCTTCGAGCGGCACGTCGATGTTGACGAACTGCCAAGCCTTGGGCAGCTCGGTTAAGTCCGGGTCGATGCTTCGCAGCTCGGCCTTGAGCTGGTCCATCATGAACGCCAGTGTCTTGGCGCCGGAGCCACCGCAACCGACGACGAGGAACTTCTTCATCTCTAATTACCTTTCGAAGGGGAGGTTCGCTTCTGTTCTATTTAGGGTTGGTGCGTGCTGCTCAACCGGCTTAGCCCTGGGAGCCGAATCCCGGGCTAGGGGGCCAGCCGCCATTGTTACCAGGGTTACCAGGATTGTTCGGTCGCTGCTGGCCTGGCTGGCCGAAACCGGGGCCTCCACCGAAGCTGGATCCGCCACCAACGTTGGGGCCACTGCCAAAGCCGGGGCGCCCTGGCCCGCCTGTGGGCCCTGGCTGGCCGTGATTCGGTGGACCGGATGGCTGGGACGGCCCAAAGCCTCCGTGCTGCGGCGGTTGCTGCTGCGCACCATTGCGGGGAGCACTCTGCGGGCCGCGCTGCGGCGTAGGTGGTTGGCCAGGGTGTGGTCCGCTCTGCGGGGCATTCGGCGGCTGCGGGCCAGGCTGGCCCGCCTGCGGCGGCGTCTGCGGCGGTGCCTGCGACTGTGACTTCTCGGCGGGGAATTCCACTTGGTCGAAGAGCTGCAGGGCCTGGCGGCTGATCTCCTTGGACATCTCGTCGTACGCGCTGGCCTGCGCCAACGTATCGACAGTCAGGACGATCTCTCCGGAGTTGCGGTCCTTCGCGTTGCCCACGAAGAACCACGTGTTCTGCACAGCAAGTGGCAGCACTGCGCGATATCCGGACTTCTTGCCCTTACTGGAGATAGTGCCATCGCGCTGAACCTCCACGTGGGCGGCGGTAAAGGGGCTCAGGCCCATCTTTACCTTGGCGTCGTTGCCACCCAGGCGAACAGAACGTGCAGAGGTCTCCACTGGAACGGCACCTTGGAACTCGTCCTTGGACACCGCAAATGGGCGGCCATTATCGGTGCGTATGAGGTTCGCGCCATCGCGCTTGACCGGGATGGTCTTCGCAAACATGCGCGGCTTCTCCGGAATGCGGCCGCTAATCCACTTCATCAAGTACAGAATTCCCAGGGGGATCAGCAACGCGAGCACAACCGCAAGGACGAAGGACAGACCGAACGCGGACTTGTTCAATGGCGCGCTCATGGAGCCCTGCAGCGTCAGCGGTAGCTCCAGCTGTTGGTTATCCTCAGCCGACTGCAGGTTAATCACCGGCTCCACGCGCAGCGGGCCATCCGCCATCTCCTCAACGCTCACCGTCACCGGGATGGTCGTTTTCTCATCCTTGGAAAGCTCCAGCGCGGAATCCTCAGAGTTGTGCTTGGAGCTCACGGAAACGGAAGGTACTCCTGCGGGAAGCATGCCGTCAGCGGAATCCACAGTCTGGTCTGCTACCCAGACCTTGCCGGGACCGGTCACGGGGACATCGACGGTAATTTCTTTCTCCGTCATGGTGATCGTCTGCGCCGAGCCCACCGTCGGCATATTAACCGGGGTAACGGTCAGCGGCGTTTCCGCGTTGATGGGATCCAGCTTCGAGCCTGGACGCTCATCGGTGCCCTTGGTGGTGATCTCCACGCGCGTCACCAGCTGACCGGATGCCGCGTTTTCCACTTGGTCCAGCGGAATGTCGACTGGCTGCCCATCCGTGATGGGCGCATTGTCCACGAGGGTGACCGGGGAACCATCCTCCGGTACGAACTCGGCGTGGAGGGTACCTTCGCCCTCCAGCGTGCGCGGCTCGCCCTGGCCATCGACCAACTGCCCCTTCAGGACCTGGTCCGAGTTGATGCCGCCTTCCACCTTGGAGCCGTCTTCCGTCTTGAGGTCTAGGTTGAGGCCCGGCACCATAACGACGGACGCGAGGTACTCGCCATCAGTTCCCTCAGCCACCTTGTAGCCAAAAGTCCAGGCGCCTGCCCAGGGGTCGCCGTCCTTCTCCATCGCGATATCAACCATGCCTGGAAGCTTGCTGTTCTCCGTCACGGAGACCTTCGCGCCGGCTACGTGAGTGGTATCAGGCTTGAGCTCAACGGTTTCACCATCGGGCCCAGTCAAGGTAGGGATGAGCTCTCCTTCCCCAACCGAGCTCTTCGGCACCGCCGACAATCGCACTGGGGACACGGAGTTATCGAGGACGAAATCGAATTGGTCCTTGAGGTTTCCCTCCTTGGTCACACCACCCGAGGTGGGGATGAGGTTACGGAAGGCAGCGAACAGCGCCGCTGGATCCTCACCCGCGTCGAAGAAAGCACCGTTGGGAGCGCCCTGGCCGCAGTCTTCGCCCTCCGCCATGCGGGTGAGCTGGCGGACCTGATCTTGTGCTTCCGCAGCCGGCACGAGGCCCACGTTAAAGAGGCGGATATTGGAGTTGCGGAACGCGGTGACAGAGGAATTTACCTCACAGAGCTTGTCCTGCGCTCCCTGGAGATCGTGAGCCTCGGCATCCGTGTAGTACTTGCCATCGGTAAAGAACACGATGGCGCGGCAGCTGCTGCCCTGGTGGGAAGCCAGTTCCTTGAGTGCTCCCTTGTAGGCCGCGCCATAGTTGGTCTCTAGATCCGCAACACGGTCCTCCTGTCGGAACTTGTCCAGTTCGCCTTTGAGAGCATCCCCGTTGCCGGAGACATTGGTCCACCCGCCATAGTCAGCTGGATCGCTGTAGTACTCGGAGCCGAAACCGGCGAGCTTGACGTTGATGTCTGCGCCATTGTCCTCCCCGAGGTTGGCCAGCTGCTTGACGATGTCCGCCGTGGCGTCAACGCGGAAGAAATCAGCATCCGTCGGCTTCGACCCCTCATAGCCCACCAACGAGGCTGACTGGTCAAGAACGAACAACAGGTCCGCAGATTTTTCGCTGGCGATGCAGGAGCCAAAATCAGAGAGGTTCTTTTGCGAGACTTCAGAAAGCGCGGACTCGGAGCCGATTCCCTCAACGTGCTCCTGTGGCGGCTGATTCTCCCCGCCGTGGTCTTCTGGGTTCTCCCCGTTATGTTCTTCCGGCTGGGCTTCCGGGGCCTCTGGTGCAGGAGCCTCCGGCGCGGGGGCATCTGGAGCCGGAGGCTCCTGCGCCACCGCTCCCAAACTGCCGCCGAATCCGGCGAGTGCCATCGCCGCGGACAGGGCAAGTACACGAGTGAGCTTCTTCATTAGACGCCAACCGCCTTTCCTACGTAGAAGGCGATTTCCACCGCAGCGACAATGACAAGGACAAAACTTCCGCCCATGATGAGGCGGTACAGCAAAGTTTGCGTGGTGTCCTCTACATAAAACGTCTCAGCCTGGCGCTGCGTGTTCCGCAGCGTATAGATACCCAAGAGAATAAAGGACACAATTCCAGCCAGCAGCCAACCGCCAATAGCCAGGCCAAAGAACAGGACCTGCGTCGGGGCAGCCACGAGCGGGGCGACAATCAACAGAATCAGCGCAATGACCGCAGATACGCCCGCTGCGATGAGAAGCGGCCACGGTCCCTTCGTGGGGCCTGTCGGTGTTGCCACCTGGCGGCGGTAGTCCGGCGCCGGGGAGGACTGGCCGAAGCCATCCGGCGAGCCCGGCGCGCCGAAGGAGCCACCGGCCCCCGAATCGGAGCCTTGGCCAAACCCAGAACCCGAGGAAGGCTTCTGTACGGGGTTCTGCGCAGGATTCGGTGCGCCAAAGCCACCGAAGCCGCCAGGTCCACCGGGCGCGCCAAACCCAGAGCCAGAACTGTTTCCGGACCCTGTGCCTGGCTGGGGAGCCCCCTGTGGCGGGCGCCCGCCGAACTGTGGTGACGAGCCTGGGGAACCAAACGTCATATCAATGACCTTCCCTAATGCGAAGTTATGCCGCCGACTAGCCTCTACCTGCTCCATCGAAAGGCGCAGAAGACAAAAGACCAGCCGGAGGCTTAAGGACTAAAACCAAGGTAGCCGTACCCCCTGACACAGCCTGCCCTTCAGCGGCCCCGAAATTCGAACGCGCCCGAATCTCTTCGAGCGCGCCGTGGCACAGCAGACAGGAAACGTGCAGGGAACACGAAAACACTGCAAGCAAAAGAATGCCACACTAGGAGCGTTTTTTCTGCCCACTTCACAGATCTTTATGGGCGCTCTACCGAAACCGCCTCCCGGGAAGGGCCAGCTCAACTGCTCTTTCTTAAGGAACGAGGTGGAATGGGAGCACTCCCCGCCTGACGGGAATCAATTTCCTCATTTCTGCTTCCCCCAGTTTCGTGGAAAGATGCTGTTCCATGACAACTCAATCGGCAACCGCAACCACCGCAAAGGGTGGCGAGAGCATCCGATTCATCCCGGTACATTCCACTTTGTACCCGTGGCTGGTCGCGGTGTTCGTCGTTACCTTCCTCATCTCGAACATCAACGCCACGAAGGGCGTCCAGCTCGGCCCGCTTATCACCGATGGCGCCTTCTTCCTCTTCCCCATCGCCTACATCGTGGGCGACGTTCTCTCTGAATGCTATGGCTTCAAGTCCACCCGCCGAGCCGTGTACATCGGTTTCGCCATGGCGCTTCTAGCCGCAGTTTCCTTTTATATTGCAATCTGGCTGCCCGCGGCTGATTTTTACGAAGGCCAGGAAGCCTTCGCCGCCACGCTCGGCCTGGTTCCGCAGATCCTGCTGGCTTCCCTCGTCGGCTACGTCGTGGGCCAGCTGCTCAATTCCTTCACCCTGGTGAAGATGAAGGCCCGCTCGGGCGAGAAGGGCCTCATCGCCCGCCTTGTTGCTTCCACCGTCGTCGGCGAATTCGGCGATACCCTGCTGTTCTGCGCCATCGCAGCGCCTGTCATCGGTATCGATTCCTTCAGCGGCTTCCTGAACTACGTCATCGTGGGCTTCTTGTGGAAGACCGCCTGCGAGGTCATCATGCTTCCACTGACCACGCTGGTTATCTCTTGGGTCAAGCGCCGCGAGGACTACGTGCCTATCGACGAGGCCGACACCCCTACGTCAGCGCCGTCTAAGTAGCAGCGACCCGCCCCGATCTTTCACCCCCTTAGCACGCACTGTGCTGAGGGGGACTTTTCACTCTTCCCTTCACTTGCCCCAATGAATACAATGTATTCACGATGGTTAAGGAGGAAATATGGCTACTTTGACAATTCGCATGGATGATAACGACGCGGAACTCGTTCGGAATTTAGCCGCCTTTGAAGGCCGGACGATATCTGATTTTGCCCGAGCAGCACTTTTAGAACGGGTCGAAGACTACTACGACCTTCAGGAACTGCGCGCAGCAATGGCAGAAGATTCTGGCGAACGGTTTAGCCTTGATGAGGTCCTCGAGGATCTCTAAAGATGTCGGAGGGAATCACTTCATATCACGTCGAATTCACTTCGAAAGCCCGGAAACAGCTAAAGAAGTTTGACCGATTCGATGCGCGAATCATCGTGACGTGGATCCAAAAGAACCTCGAGGGCTGCGAAGACCCTCGAGCTCTCGGAAAAGGATTGACTTCAAACCGTTCAGGTGAATGGCGCTATCGGGTCGGTTCTTACCGCATTCTGGCGTACATCCACGACCAGAAAGTAACGATTGAGGTATTCGCTATTGGCCACCGGAAGGACATCTACGATGCATAAGCATCTACGAGGTTCCCTCCTCCCCATCCTTGGCCTGGCTACAGCCTTCAACCTTGCGGCATGCTCGGGTACAGAGGAAGTCACCACGTCGTCTGAAACGACGAGCCACGCGGCACCGGAAACGACGGCGGTGAGCAGTGAGGCGTCGTCAAGCGCAGCACCCAGCACCACCCCTCCCCCGCTCAACCAAGGCCCAGCACCCGCTCTGACCGGCACGTTTGAGATGGATGGCCCAGCCACCATCACGGGCGCGACCTATGATTCGATGCCCTTCGTCGTGCCCCTCAACCCGGCCGGTCCGCAGGAGACCATGGTGCGATGGGTACAAGACTGGGGCGAGTCCCCCGCCACGGCGGAGCAGGGCACCACCTACGTGTTGGGCCATGCCTGGGGCCAGCAGAAACTGGTATTCAACCCCTTCTCCGAGGTGGTCACCGCCGACGTCGATCTGAGCAACCCCACCACCGTGGAGAGCCTCGACGGCGTCGAGGTGCAGCGCTTTACGACGCCCATCCTCAACGGCTCCCACATCCGCATGACCTCCGAGGGCGGTGCCGGGCGCGAGTGGATCGTGGATAACGCCTTCCTAGTTGATAAGGAACAACTAGGAAGCGACGCGGACCTGATGAATACCGAGGTTCCCGGGCGCATCGTACTCATCGCCTGTGCGGTAGACGGCACCACTGACTTGGAGTACAACGTCATCGTCACTGGTCACTTGGCGTAATAGCGCCCCATAAATTCATCGCGGTATGCCTCGTAATAGCCGCCGTCGATGGACTCCCGAATGTTATCCACCAGGCGGATCATGAACTCTAGGTTGTGCATGGTGCACAGCGTGCCGGCCAGGAATTCCTTGGCCTTGAGCAAGTGGTGGATGTAGGCGCGGGAGTAGTTCTCCGAGACGTAACCGCCAAACTCCTCGTCCACACCAGAAAAGTCGCGCTTGAAGCGCGCATTAGTGAGGTTCATGCGTCCGTCGAGGGTGTAGACGCCACCGCGGCGCGCCAGGCGGGTCGGCGCCACGCAGTCGAAAGTATCGGCACCAGCCTCAACGGCGGTAAAGATGTCATCCGGTTCAGAGATACCCAGCAGGTGCCGGGGCTTATCGACGGGCAATTCATCGCACACCCAGCCCACAATCGTGCCCAGATTTTCCTTTTCTAAAGCACCACCGATGCCGAAGCCACCGAAGCCGCGCCGGCCATTCGCTTCGGCGCGATCGGAGAGCTCCACGAGCCCGCGTGCAGCCTGTCGGCGCAGGTCCTCGTATTGCGCACCCTGCACCACTCCCCACAGGGACTGGCGCGGCTTCTGCGGGCCACGGGCAAGTGTCAAGCAATCGTGCTCATCCAGGCAGCGCTGCGCCCAGCGGCGCGTGCGCTCGACAGACTCCTCCTGGTAAGTGCGGGTATCAACGAGCGTGGTGAGCTCATCGAAGGCAAACATAATGTCCGCACCCAAGCCATGCTGGATCTGCATGGAGACCTCCGGGGTGAAGCGGTGCGTGGAGCCGTCGATGAAGGACTTGAAATCCACACCGTCCTCATCCACGTGCGCCATGCGCTCTTTCTTGGCCGCACGGATATCGGAGTCCGTCAGCTCCGCCACGTCCATGGCGAGGACCTTTTTGAAACCCACGCCGAGGGACATGACTTGGAATCCGCCCGAGTCGGTATAGGTCGGCCCATGCCAGTTCTCGAAGGTAGCCACGCCGCCGGCCTCGTCCACGATGTCGTGGCCCGGCTGCAGATAAAGGTGGTAGGCGTTGGACAAAATGGCTTGGGCGCCGGTCAGGCGAATCTGCTCCGGGGTCAGCGTCTTCACCGTGGCCTTGGTGGCCACCGGAATAAACGCCGGGGTTTGGATGTCACCGTGCGGGGTATGGATAACACCGGTGCGGCCGTGCTTTCCCGGTTGTGCTGGACCGCCTAAGTCCAGCTCCTTCTTCACGTCGAAGGAAAGGTCGGTCTCCAGCTGCGGCTTAGGGTGAGTCATAGGGAACTATTCTACGGGCTGCGCTGCCTTATCCTCTGCTTCACGGGATGCTGCCGCGTGTTTGCGCTCCCATTCCTCTTCCAGTGCGGTGCCCTCGATGTCCAGCTGCGGAATCAACTTGTCCAGCCATTTCGGCATCCACCAGGTGGTGTGCCCCATGAGGAACATGGTGGCGGGGACAAGCGACATGCGGACTAGGAAGGCGTCAAAAAGCACGCCCGCCGCCAGCGCGAAGCCGAAGATCTGGATGAAGGGCAGGGGCTGGCTGATAAAGGCCACGAAGACGGAAATCATGATGATGGCCGCAGCGGTGACCACGCGGGCACCGGCAGTAAAGCCGGCGATGGTGGCCTCATCATTAGCGTTGTACTTGCTGTACTTCCCGCCGCTGCCCTGCGGGAAGCGGGAGAAGTGCTCGCGCATGCGGGTGACCAGGAAGACCTGGTAATCCATGGCCAGGCCGAAGGTCACGCCGATGAGGAAGATGGGCATGAAGGAAATCAGCGGTCCGGGTGCTGGCACCAAGCCGGTGAAGCCGTCCTGCCACACAAGCACGGTCAGGCCGAAGGCGCCACCGACGGAGAGCAGGAAGCCTAAGCCCGCCACCAACGGCACCAAGATGGAGCGGAATACAGCCAGCAGCAGGAAGATGGCCAGCCCCACCACAATGGCGAGGTATGGCCCCATGGCCCCCTCAAGACGCTCGGTGATGTCGAGCTGTACGGCGGTCAGACCCGTCATTCCGATCTCGGCACCGGTGGCATCCTCCAGCTCCGCGCCGGCGGTGCGCAAGGCAGAAGCGGTACCAACCGTGGCCTCATCCGTTGGTGCAGTGGTGGGGCTGACCATGATCTGCGCGGCCTTCATATCCTGGCTCACGCCCACCAACTGGGCGTGCTTGACGCCGCCCACCTGGTTGAGGCGCTGCACGGAATAGATGAAGGAGGACAGCGCAGCCTTCTTCTGCTCATCTTCTTCACCCTCCTGGCCCTGGATATAGGGCTGCAATGCTGCGGAATCCGGGTTGGCGTTGGCGCCATCCACGATCACCAGGAAGGGACCATTGATGCCGGGGCCGAAGCCCCCGGAGAGCAGGTCCGCTGCCTTGCGCTGGGTGGTATCCGGGTTGGACGTGGTATCCGCCGGCAAAGCCAGCTCCATGTGCAGGACCGGGGCCGTCAAAGCACCCAGGCCGAGCACCACCAGCGCCATGACGATGCCCGGGGCACGCTGCACCGTGCGCACCCAACGGTTACCCATCGTTGGCTTCGTGCGGCGCGGGCGGCGCTTCGTGGGGTTGCCGGCCACGCCGGGGATACGCCCAGCAAAGGCCTTATCACCGAGCAGCCCCAGCATCGCGGGCACCAAGGTCAGCGCCACAAGCACGGCCATGAAGACCGTACCCGCAGCGGCCAGCCCCATCGCCGTCAAGAAGCTAATGCGCGCCACGAGTAGCGCAAAGAGCGCGATGAAGACCGTCGCGCCGGCAAAGACCACCGAGGAACCCGCCGTGCCAACGGCCATGCCGGCGGCATCCGGTCCGTCCATGCGGGAGCGCTCCTGCCGGTAGCGCGACATGATGAACAGCGCATAGTCGATGCCCACGGCCAGGCCAATCATGACGGCCAGCACCGGGGTGAGGTTGTTGAGCTCCATCCAGTGGGTAGCAATCATGACGCCCATCGCGCCCAGGCCCACGCCCACGACCGCGGAGATAAGCGGCATGCCCGCGGAGGCCAGCGAACCAAAAGTAATAATGAGGACGATAAACGCCACGGCTAGGCCGATGACCTCAGAAATCGAATTGACCTGGATCTCATCACCGAAGCCCGCGCCGCCAGCCTCTACTTCCAGCCCCGCCGCGCGGCCGATATCCATGGCCTCATGGACCACGTCTTTATCCGCGGGGTCCACCGAATAGGGGCTTTCCGCATCGAAGTCGAAGGTGGTGTAAGCGATGGTCTCATCAGCATTGACCATGGCCAGGTTATCGGCATCCGCCCGCGCGGTCTCCTCCGGCAAACCCATGGAGGTGAACTGCTCAATGACCTGCTGCTGAAGTGCTGGCGATACCTCAAGCGGGTTGCCCCAACGCTGCTGGCTGCCCTCCGGGATATCAAGGCCTTCAGCAATGTGGTGCACCACGTCCTCGACCGCTTCTTTATTATGCGGATCGCTGAGCTTCTGCCCTTCCGGGGCCTTGAAGACGAGGTTGACCGACGGCGCATTGGCCGGGTTACCGTTCTCCGGGAAGAGCTCCACCGCGCGGCGGGTGGCATCAATTGCTGGCGTGCCGCTGATGGAGTACTCCGTGGTCATCGGCTTCATCAAGCTCAAGGTCGCTCCGCCCGCGGCCGCTACGATGAAGATCCAGGCGATGATGACCTTCCATCGATTGATGTAAGACCAGCGGCCTAGGTGGTAGAGCAGCTTTGCCACGGAAATTCCCCTTCACATGCGCGATTATTGCTCGCGGAAGCTTTGGTGGTGGACACGAATGTGCACCAGTTTAACCAGTTGGGCTGTGAAGCCCTAACGACATCGTGCACCTAGATAAGCACCAGCTCGTGGTTGAAAGACTGCGGCAGACACCCCGTATTCACAGGCGACCTATTCCCGGCTCTTACTAAGTAGGACAACCGTATCGACACACGACGCTTGAGTTCGTCCAGGAAAGCTTTCGGCATACTCTCAAATCCATGTTGTTGAGGGGTTTCGCCGTCATCAACCATGACACCGCAGAATAATGACCTTCCGGCGCAGTTGATAAATGGACTCTAGGTGGTCAAAGTTTTCTACGAAGCGGTATATAGGCAGTCCTAGGAGAGTCCCCGAAGACCGCAGTTGGATGCACTTTCCAATCCTCTCCTTCTCGGAGAAGCTGCTGTATTCCTGCTCTACAGAACATCCCGGCCCAGATCTGTGCTGCAGCCTTTCCGACGCGTTTGGTTACTCCTAAATGCACCGCCGCCGCGAACTCGCCATTCGCTCTGTCCGGCTGGTTTAACACCGACAAAACGAAGGCACAGGGATCTGCGCTTAGGCGTTTGATCGCATCATCAAATTCATCGGTGCGCGATGCGCGTCGCCATTGTGCAATCTCACCAGGCAGTACTAGTTCTTGAGCAGAATCAAATGTGTACCGCCCAATCAGGGAGGTTAAACCAAGTGCTGGTATATCGGATAATTCTTTTTCTGAGAAAGTCCCCACCTTCTCAAGATTCAATCGAATTTCATCGACGGTCTTTGCATCGGTTAATGCCCAGGCAAATAGTTCAACTTCTAACACGTCACATCCTTGGTAGAGACAGACCCCAGATTTACATGTGTAGCGCCTACTTTGGAAACTCCACTCACCTGAAGGCCTCTGCCCGAGAGCCGTGATGTTGTAGGCAAACTGGCCAATTGCACCCTTGCGATGCGTACTTACTTCATTACAAAGGAACAGCACCCTCAGCTATATCTGCCGTACGCGGCGAACGCGCCACAGGCAGGGACGACGCAACAGCTGCAACCACCAACGCAGCTGCCAAGGCAACCGCCGCAACACCAGGCTGAGAAGAAAGCGCCGCGAAAAGAATCATTCCAAGCGGGGTACCGGCGGTAAAGACCAGCTGATCCTTTGTTGCGAACTGATGCACCAGATCATCATCTCCCAAAGACTGCCCGAGAGAATCCCACGCAATGCCTGCCGCAGTCATCAACAAGGACGCAGCAGCACCAACTGCGGCGATGAGCACGAAGACAGAGGAGAATGCCAAAGCCAGGATCTGCCCGGCCAGAAGAATCAGCATCAGAATTTGCAAGGTGCCAAAACGCACCCGATCTAATGCCTTCAGAATTGTTGCGGCTGAGCCAATCAGCGAACCGACCGCAAGCGCAGTTGCCATAAACCCCCACGACTTTTCGTCGAAAGTATTCATAATCCATGTAGGTCCAGCACTTCCCAGGAAGCCGTTGACAATTGCCGCGACCAGCCAAGTGCCGAGCCCTACCCGCACCCAGCTCGGGAGTGTTGGGGCCGCAAGAGGCTTGTTCGGGCTCGATGAACCTGCGCTGTCCGGTTCTGGTTCAGCCGCTGCGACATTAGAGCTTTCGCCTGCTGGTTCCCTGCGCACTGAGAGAAACGGAAGAACAAAGAGCATGGCCACGAGGAAAGTGGCGCCGTCGATAAGCAATACCGTGTTGAATCCCAAGGTGAGCACTGCCGCTGTACCGATGAGTGGGCCGGCGATAAACAGCACATCACCGAGCATCGACAGGGTTCCATTGACGCGGGTGCGCTGCTCATCGGAAAACAGCTGCGACAAGAGACTAAACCTTGCTGGCCCAAAGAATGACGAGGCACAACCGTACACGCAGCTTGAGAGCGCGAACGCAGCAATGGAATCGCCGCGAGCCACCACCCACGCCACGGGTCCCCACTGCGCCAACATCCGAACGACATCACTACCCAGAATCCAGGTCACCGGCCGGTGAGGTGGCGGCAGCTTTCGGACCACTAAAGAACTAAGGAAACGGCCCGCCCACAGTGCGATAAGCACCACCGTCAAGCCGCGCCCCGACGGATCTACTCGGTGTGCCTGAAGCGCAAAAGCAATCGGGATGAGGCCGTCACCTAACCCGGCCCTTCCGGTTTTAGAGTGCGTTGAT